>NZ_JCAXWU010000019.1:0-83831 GCF_059759695.1 Klebsiella sp. M041 | reverse complement strand
TCACCGGAACCCCGCTGACCCGGCGGCTTGCTTGCCGTTGTTCCGTGTCAGTGGAGGCGCATTATAGGGAGTAATTCTGAGGTGACAAGGGGAAATGCAAAAAAACTTTTCGTTCGCTCGCTTTTCCATCAAGACGCTGTTTAAACGCCCTGTTTGCGGATCATTTGCGCGATTTCTCGGGCAAATCGGGAGACCTGTTGCCAGTCGGTATAGACCACTTCTTTACGGGTATCCGTTTCGCCCCCGGTCATTTTCATAATCAGGCGGATCATAAACCGATCGTACCAGCGGTAACGCGGGTAACGTAGCGCCCCGGCAAACACCGCGCAGCTCTGCGGCTGCCACGGCGAGTTGAGCAGAAACTTGCGCGTATAGCTGTTGGTCTGCGGCGTGCGCTTCTCGGGTTTACGCGCAACCAGGTTCACCGAAAAGAATGCCCCCGGCAGCGCCTGCAATGCTGCAAGGTGCTTTTTCACAAAGCGGTCCACCGCCGGATGAAAGTGTCCGTAGCGAATCGACGCGCCAATCACCACGCGATCATAATGATGCCATTCCACGTCATCGGTACGGTTCAGATTCAGGGTGTCCGCATCGATACCCAGCTCTTTAAGCTCAGAGGCGAGAAACGAAGCGATTTCACGTGTCTGCCCGTCGCGGGTGGAAAAGAGAATTAAAGTTTTCACGAGCACTCCTGTTATTCGCGCCAGAAAGTGGGAGTAAAGAGCACCAGTAAGGTGAACACTTCCAGACGACCAAACAGCATATTAGCAATCAGGATCCATTTCGCGACCGGGTTCATGGTGGCAAAGTTGTCCGCGACGACGCCGAGCCCAGGCCCGAGGTTGTTCAATGTCGCCACCACGGAGGCGAAAGCGGAGAAGTCATCCACCCCGGTGGCGATAATAGCCAGCATACTAATGATAAAAACCAGCGCATAGGCGGAGAAGAATCCCCATACCGCTTCCAGAATACGTTCCGGCAGCGCGCGGTTACCTAATTTAATGCTATACACCGCATTCGGGTGAACCAGACGCTTAAGCTCACGGTTGCCCTGCTTGAACAGCAACAGGATACGGATAACCTTTAAGCCACCGCCCGTGGAGCCTGCGCAGCCGCCGATAAATGCGGAGCACAGCAGAAGCACCGGCAGGAACAGCGGCCAGCGCGCAATGCTATCGGTGGTGAATCCCGCGGTGGTCGCCATCGACACCACCTGGAAAAACGCCTGATTCAGCGTCGTCAGCACCGAGCCGTACACGTTATGAAGCCATAGCACCAGCGTACAGACGATGACCAGCGTCAACTGGACGCCAATGAACATTCGAAACTCAGGGTCGCGCCAGTACACCTTCAGGCTGCGTCCGCTCAACAACGAAAAATGCAGACCGTAGTTACAGCCGGAGATCAGCAGGAAGATGGCAATGATGGAGTTGATCATCGGGCTGTTGAAATAGCCGACGCTGGCATCGTGAGTCGAGAAACCGCCGATGGCGATGGTGGCGAAGCTGTGCCCTATCGCATCGAAGGCCGGCATACCGGCAAACCAGAGCGCCAATGCGCAGGCGACCGTCAGTAACACATAGATGAGCCACAATGTCTTTGCCGTCTCGGCGATGCGCGGGCGCATCTTGTTATCTTTCAGCGGGCCGGGCATTTCCGCACGGTAGAGCTGCATCCCCCCGACGCCGAGGATAGGCAGAATCGCCACCGCCAACACAATGATCCCCATGCCGCCGAACCACTGCAGCATCTGCCGGTAAAAGAGGATAGCGTGCGGGAGCGAGTCCAGCCCCACCAGGGTGGTCGCCCCGGTCGTCGTCAGGCCGGAAAATGACTCGAAGAAGGCATCCGTCACCGTCAGGTTCGGCTGTTCGGCGAAAATAAAGGGCAAGGCCCCTACGCTACCCAGCACGGTCCAGAACAGCACCACGATCAGAAATCCTTCACGGGATTTCAGTTCGCCCTTTTGCTTACGGTTCGGCCACCACAGCATGGAGCCGATCGCCAGAGCGACAAAAAAAGTTTGAGTGAAGGCCCGTCCCGCGCCATCGCGATATATCAGGGCCACTAATCCCGGGACGATCATCGTCCCCGAAAACAAGATGACCAGTAATCCAACGATTCGGGTTATGGCGCGAAAATGCATCTCTGGCGCTTCCTTTGGTAGGCAAAAAAACAGAGGGGATTATTCGTTAATCTTCAGCAATTGCAATGAACCGCGACTAAAATCAGCCAGTTTTGCTGAAAAAGCCGCCACTTCAGCCTGGGGAAGCGCCACGCGCAGCCGAACCGACGCCAGATATTCGCTTTCAACGACGTTGCCGGAAAATTGGGCGAGCAGCGCTTCGACGCCGGCCAGTTGCCCATATTCACATTGCAAAGTATATGCCGTTAACGGCGTCTTGCGCAGTGTCGTCAACTGCGCCAGCGCCTGATGAACACCGCCGCCATAGGCTTTCACCAGGCCGCCGGTGCCCAGCAGGATACCACCGTAGTAACGTACGACGACAGCGGTTATCTCGCCGACGCCGCTTCCCATCAGCTGCGCCAGCATCGGTTTACCCGCCGTTCCCGCCGGTTCGCCATCATCAGAAAACCCAAGCTGTTGCGAATCATCAGGCGGTCCGGCGACCCACGCCACGCAGTGGTGACGGGCATCGGGGTGATCCGCTCTGACGGACTCGACAAAGGCTTTCGCCGCCGCCACGCCGTCGGTATGCGCCAACAACGTGATAAAACGGCTCTTTTTGATCTCCTCAACGACGGAAACGGGCGCCGCCGGGATTAACCAGCTCTCCATTAGGCCAGCTTCAGATCGCGCGTCATATTTTCGATACTGTTTTCGTGAACCACCACGTTATCTTCGATACGGATCCCGCCGAATGGCTTCATGGCGTCAATTTTTTGCCAGTTGAAGTGTTTGCTGAACGGGCCTTCACGCCACGGCGCCAGTAACGACTCGATAAAGTAGATGCCGGGTTCAATGGTCAACACCATACGCGGCTCGATAATACGGGTGCAGCGCAGATACGGGTATTTCGCTGGCGCCGCCAGATGCGTACCGGAGTCGTCTTGCATAAAGCCAGCAACATCATGCACCTGCAGACCCAGCGGATGACCAATCCCGTGCGGCATAAATGGCCCGGTCAGATCGTTTTCCACCATCGCCTCTTCGCTCATGTCAGTGACTAACTGGTGTTTACGCAGCAGTTTCGCAATACGCTGGTGGAACTGGATATGGTAATCGACGTAGCGAGTCCCGGCTTTCATGGTGCTAATCAGCGCCAGCTGCTCGTCGTTAACGTCTTTAATCAGATGGGCGAAATCGTTATCGCCGTGTGCCGCCCAGGTCCGCGTCAGATCCGCAGCATAGCCGTTATATTCCGCACCGGCGTCGAGCAGGAAGCTGCGCATTTCCGCCGGAGCGCGGTGGTCCAGTTTGGTGTAGTGCAGGACAGAAGCATGCTCGTTCAGCGCCACGATGTTGCTGTAAGGCACGTCGGTATCGCGGTGACCGGTTGCGGTAAGATAGGCCTGATTGATATCGAATTCGCTCATCCCGGACTGAAAAGCTTCATAGGCCGCACGATGACCATTCACCGCCGACTTCTGCGCTTCACGCATACAGGCCAGCTCGTAATCGGTTTTGTAAGCCCGGTAGTAATGCAGATAATCGATAACCCCTTTCGGGTTGATCTTATCCGCGGCGATTCCCAGACCCAGCGCGCGCTCCGGCACCGGCCCGATATAACCAATATTTCCGCGAGCGGCAGGCAGTTGGCTGCCGATGCCATCGGCCTTCGGCAGCGCGACCACATCGACCTCTTCGGTCCAGAACGAGGTTGGCAGCGGCTCAACGTTATGCCAGTAATCAACCGGCAGATAGAACCACAGCTTCGGTTTATTCACACCGTCCACCAGCAACCAGCAGTTAGGCACCTGAGTCACCGGCACCCAGGCTTTGAACTGCGGATTGACCTTGAACGGGTACGGATGGTCATCAAGGAAGACGTTAACCAGCTCGCCGGAGTGAATCAGCAGAGCATCCATCTGAAAACGGGACAGGACGTCGCGGGTACGTTCTTGTAGGGTAACAATATGATTTTTATAGAGCGCGGCCAGGGATTCCATCTTTTGTCCTTTGCTTTTATGGGATCGTGATACTCCGCATCTTAGCACATCGACCTGCGTGCGGGTGATTTCCACCGGATGTGATCCGACCAGCAATTATTTAAAGAGTAATTTGCAATTCTTTAACATAAATTCCACACTCCGTTTCATCTGGTATGACCAGATCATATTGCTGGATTCAGGAGACTGACATGCTCTACAAAGGCGACACCCTGTACCTCGACTGGCTGGAAGATGGCATCGCCGAACTGGTGTTCGATGCCCCAGGTTCGGTCAACAAGCTTGATACCGCAACCGTAGCCAGCCTCGGTCATGCGCTGGACGTACTGGAAAAACAAAACGATCTCAAAGGCCTGATGCTGCGCTCTGAAAAAGCGGCGTTTATCGTCGGCGCGGATATTACGGAATTCCTCTCACTGTTCCTGGTCCCTGAGGAGCAGTTAAGCCAATGGCTGCATTTTGCTAACAGCGTCTTCAACCGTCTGGAAGATCTTCCCGTCCCCACTGTCTCCGCCGTCAAAGGTTACGCGCTGGGCGGCGGTTGTGAATGCGTCCTGGCGACCGATTACCGCCTGGCGACGCCGGATCTGCGCATTGGTCTGCCGGAAACCAAACTCGGCATTATGCCAGGCTTCGGCGGCTCAGTCCGTTTGCCGCGCCTGCTCGGCGCCGACAGCGCGCTGGAGATCATTGCTGCCGGGAAAGATGTCGGTGCCGATCAAGCGCTGAAAATCGGCCTGGTGGATGGCGTAGTTGCTGCCGACAAACTGCGCGACGGCGCGCTGGCGATCCTGCGCCAGGCGATTCAGGGCGACCTGGACTGGAAAGCGAAACGTCAACCGAAGCTGGAGCCGCTGAAGCTCAGCAAAATTGAAGCGACGATGAGTTTCACCATCGCCAAAGCCATGGTCGCGCAAACCGCCGGGAAGCATTATCCGGCGCCGATCACCGCGGTGAAAACCATTGAAGCCGCCGCGCGTCTTGGTCGTGAAGAGGCCCTGGTGCTGGAAAATAAAAGTTTTGTTCCGCTGGCTCATACCAATGAGGCCCGCGCGCTGGTCGGTATCTTCCTCAACGACCAGTACGTCAAAGCGAAAGCGAAAAAACTGACCAAAGATGTCGAAACGCCGAAGCAGGCCGCCGTCCTGGGCGCGGGCATTATGGGCGGCGGCATCGCTTATCAGTCGGCGTGGAAAGGCGTGCCGGTCATCATGAAGGACATCAACGATAAATCGCTGACGCTCGGCATGACCGAAGCGGCGAAGCTACTGAATAAACAGCTTGAACGCGGCAAAATCGACGGTCTGAAGCTGGCCGGAGTAATAAGCACCATTCAGCCAACGCTGGAGTATAGCGGTTTTGATCGCGTGGACGTGGTCGTTGAAGCGGTGGTGGAAAACCCGAAAGTGAAGAAAGCGGTGCTGGCGGAAACGGAAGATAAAATCCGCCCGGATACCGTGCTGGCGTCCAACACCTCAACGATCCCCATCAGCGAGCTGGCCAGCGTTCTGCAGCGCCCGGAAAACTTCTGCGGCATGCACTTCTTTAACCCGGTGCATCGCATGCCGCTGGTAGAAGTGATCCGCGGCGAAAAAACCTCGGATAAGACCATTGCCAAAGTCGTCGCCTGGGCCAGCAAAATGGGCAAGACGCCAATCGTGGTCAATGATTGTCCCGGTTTCTTCGTCAACCGCGTGCTGTTCCCCTACTTCGCCGGCTTCAGCCAGCTGCTGCGCGACGGGGCGGATTTCCGCAAAGTCGATAAAGTGATGGAGAAACAGTTTGGCTGGCCGATGGGCCCGGCCTATCTGCTGGACGTGGTCGGCATCGACACCGCGCACCATGCTCAGGCGGTCATGGCGGCGGGCTTCCCGCAGCGGATGAAGAAAGATTATCGCGACGCCATCGACGCCCTGTTTGACGCCAACCGTTTCGGCCAGAAGAACGGCCTCGGCTTCTGGCGCTATAAAGACGACAGCAAAGGTAAGCCGAAGAAAGAAGAAGATGCCGCCGTCGACAGCCTGCTGGCCGACGTCAGCCAGCCGAAGCGCGATTTCAGCGATGAAGAGATTATCGCCCGCATGATGATCCCGATGGTTAACGAAGTCGTCCGCTGCCTGGAAGAAGGCATTATCGCCAGCCCGGCGGAAGCGGATATGGCGCTGGTATACGGCCTCGGCTTCCCTCCGTTCCACGGCGGCGCCTTCCGCTGGCTGGATACCATCGGCAGCGCGAAGTATCTCGATATGGCGCAGCAGTACCAGCACCTTGGGCCGCTGTATGAAGTCCCTGCCGGTCTGCGTGACAAAGCGCGCCATAACGAAGCGTATTATTCCCAGGTAGAGCCAGCCCGTCCGGTTGGCGCTCTGAAAACGGCTTAAGGAGTCACAATGGAACAGGTTGTCATTGTCGATGCTATTCGCACCCCGATGGGCCGTTCAAAGGGCGGCGCATTTCGCCACGTGCGCGCGGAAGACCTCTCCGCGCACCTGATGCGTAGCCTGCTGTCGCGCAACCCGTCGCTTGAGGCAAGCGCGATAGACGATATCTACTGGGGCTGCGTACAGCAAACCCTCGAGCAGGGTTTTAACATCGCCCGTAACGCGGCGCTGCTGGCGGAGATCCCGCATTCGGTACCGGCAAACACGGTTAACCGTCTGTGCGGTTCTTCCATGCAGGCGCTGCACGATGCCGCACGCATGATCATGACCGGCGATGCCAGCGTTTGCCTGATTGGCGGCGTGGAGCACATGGGCCATGTGCCGATGAGCCACGGCGTCGATTTCCACCCGGGCCTGAGTCGCAACGTGGCGAAGGCGGCAGGGATGATGGGGCTGACCGCTGAAATGCTGGCGCGTCTGCACGGCATTAGCCGGGAAATGCAGGATCAGTTCGCCGCGCGCTCCCACGCCCGCGCCTGGGCTGCGACCCAGTCCGGCGCATTCAAAGCCGAGATTATCCCCACCGGCGGCCACGATGCCGATGGCGTACTGAAGTCCTTTAACTATGACGAAGTGATCCGCCCGGAAACCACCGTCGAGACGCTGTCTACCCTGAGGCCGGCGTTTGACCCGGTGACCGGTACGGTAACGGCGGGTACCTCTTCCGCCCTTTCCGATGGCGCGGCGGCGATGCTGCTGATGAGCGAAAGTCGCGCCCGCGAACTGGGGCTGAAGCCACGCGCCCGCGTCCGTTCGATGGCGGTGGTCGGCTGCGACCCGTCCATTATGGGCTATGGCCCGGTTCCCGCCTCGAAGCTGGCGCTGAAAAAAGCGGGCTTATCCACCAGCGATATCGACGTCTTTGAAATGAATGAGGCCTTTGCCGCGCAGATCCTGCCGTGCATTAAAGATCTGGGCCTGATGGAGCAGATCGATGAGAAGATCAACCTTAACGGCGGGGCGATCGCGCTCGGTCATCCGCTCGGTTGTTCCGGGGCGCGTATTAGCACTACGTTGATCAATCAGATGGAGCGTAAAGATGCCCAGTTCGGCCTCGCCACCATGTGCATTGGCCTGGGACAAGGGATCGCCACCGTGTTTGAGCGGGTGTAAATTTACAAAAGGGTATCTCACAGCCAATGGCGTCAGAACAAGGCGGCAAGCGAGCGAACCCCGATGAGCTTACTGAAGTAAGTGATTCGGGTGAGCGAGCGCAGCCGACGCAGTTATGACGTCATTGGCGAAGAGAGACAGTTTAGTTGCCGTTCTTCCCGCCTGTCAGGGGCGGGTTTTTTATTTGCAGATATCAGATAAAGGCAAACGCGTCGCCAAACAGGCGATCTTCGCGCGCGCCGCGTTCGTTGCAGAACAGGTCGCGAGCAATCTTGGCCATCTCAAAACGCCCGGCAATATAGATATCGTGATCGGCCAGGGTACCGTAATCCTGCAGCACCGCGGTCAGCACGGTGCCGGAACGCCCACGCCAGCCCTCTTCCGGCTGCTCAACCACCGGCTCAATGCGCAGATTCGGATGTTTGACGCTCAAGGCTTCCAGCTCAGCCAGATCGTACAGATGTTTGGTCTCGCGGCCGCCCCAGTAAATCGCGATATCGCGCTGAGGATTGCGTGACAGCGCGGTCAGCAGAATAGAACGCACATAAGAGAAGCCGGTGCCGCCGGCAATCAAAATCAGCGGGCGGTCTTCATCTTCACGCAGCCAGGCTTCGCCATGCGGGATATCAACCTCAATTTCGCGCTCTTTCAGGATGCGATCCATGACCGCCATCGCGTACAGATTGAGCTCCGAGGCGCCGATATGCAGTTCGATAAATTCCTGTTCCGCCGGCGTGGAGGCCATGGAGAATGGGCGTTTGTCGCGCTCATCCATTACCACCATCAGATACTGGCCAGCGCGGAAAGAGAATGCCGCTTCCGGTACTAATCGAACACGATACACGGTATCGGTAATCGCCTCCACCGAGGTCACTTTACAGCTTAAGGTTGTCATGCGTCCCCTCTGTCGGGTCTATAGAGCAAAACAGCGGCGTTAGCCCCGCTTACTGTTGTTTAAAGATGGCCAGATCATCCCAGATGGCGTCAATGCGCGCCGTGACGGCAGGATCTTTTTTGATTGGGCGACCCCATTCACGCTGGGTTTCGCCAGGCCATTTATTGGTGGCATCCAGCCCCATTTTTGAACCCAGGCCGGAAACCGGCGAGGCAAAATCCAGATAATCAATTGGCGTATTCTCTACCAGTACCGTATCACGAGCCGGGTCCATACGGGTAGTGATCGCCCAAATCACATCGTTCCAGTCGCGGGCGTTGACATCGTCATCGCAGACAATCACGAATTTGGTGTACATAAACTGGCGCAGGAACGACCAGACGCCCATCATCACGCGCTTGGCATGGCCTGCATACTGTTTTTTCATCGTCACCACCGCCAGGCGGTAGGAGCACCCTTCCGGCGGCAGATAGAAATCGACGATTTCCGGAAACTGTTTTTGCAGGATCGGGACGAAGACTTCATTCAGCGCCACGCCCAGCACCGCAGGCTCATCCGGCGGACGGCCGGTATAGGTCGAATGATAAATCGCGTCTTCACGTTGGGTAATATGGGTGACCGTAAACACCGGAAACTGGTCTACTTCATTGTAGTAGCCGGTATGGTCGCCATACGGACCTTCCGGCGCCATCTCCCCGGCCTCGATATAACCTTCCAGCACAATCTCTGCGCTGGCAGGCACTTCAAGATCGTTCGAGACGCATTTCACCACTTCGGTTTTGGTACCGCGCAGCAGCCCGGCAAAGGCATATTCCGACAACGTATCCGGCACCGGGGTCACCGCGCCAAGAATGGTCGCTGGGTCGGCGCCGAGCGCCACAGAAACCGGGAAGCGTTCGCCCGGACGCGCCGCGCTCCACTCCTGGAAATCCAGTGCGCCGCCGCGATGAGACAGCCAGCGCATAATCAGTTTGTTTTTGCCAATCAGCTGCTGGCGATAAATCCCCAGGTTCTGCCGATCTTTGTGCGGCCCGCGGGTCACCGTCAGCCCCCAGGTGATCAGCGGCGCGGCATCGTCCGGCCAGCAGGTCATAATCGGGATTTTCCTCAGGTCGACGTCATCGCCCTGGATGATTTTTTGCTGGCAGGGGGCGCCGCGCAGACGTTTGGTCGGCATATTCAGCACTTGCTTAAACTGCGGCAGCTTATCAAACAGATCGCGGAAACCTTTGGGCGGCTCAGGCTCTTTCAGAAAGGCTAACAGCTTACCCACCTCGCGCAGCGAACTGACGTCCTCCTGACCCATTCCCAGCGCCACGCGCCGCGGCGTGCCGAACAGGTTGCACAGCACCGGCATGGTATAGCCTTTCGGATTCTCAAACAGCAACGCCGGACCGCCAGCGCGCAGGGTGCGGTCGGCAATTTCGGTGATTTCCAGGTGGGGATCGACCGGCAGAGTGATACGTTTTAGTTCGCCCTGTTGTTCCAGGAGTGTCAGAAAGTCGCGAAGATCGTGATATTTCATGAAAGTGTTATTGACCTCTCTACAGGCGGCTAATTATACGGTGTTCAACGGCGAGATGCTGTAATTTTGTTAAATTAGCGTGAAAGAACGCTGAAATTTGGATTTCAATTATAATGGCTTTCGCGATTACACCAGCCATTTGTTATGCTTGCCGTTATTAGAAGTGGAATGAGTCATTATGCAAGCCTGGTACTTACTGTATTGCAAACGTGGGCAGCTACAACGAGCCCAGGAACATCTGGAACGTCAGTCAGTTAACTGCCTGATGCCGACGATTGCGCTGGAAAAAATCATTCGCGGTAAACGCACCATGGTCAGCGAACCGCTGTTCCCGAACTACCTGTTTATTGAGTTCGATCCAGAGGTGATTCATACCACCACCATCAGCGCCACCCGCGGGGTTAACAACTTCGTGCGCTTTGGCGCCCTACCCGCTATCGTCCCCTCGGCGGTCATCCATCAGCTCTCTATCTATAAACCGGAAGGCATCACCGACCCGGAAACACCGCATGAGGGCGATAGCGTACTGATCACCGACGGCGCGTTCGAAGGCTTACAGGCTATCTTTACCGAGCCGGACGGTGAAGCACGCTCTATGTTGCTGTTAAACCTGCTGAATAAGCAAGTCCTGCAGAGCGTGAAAAACACCGATTTCCAGAAAATCTAAGCGCCGATAACGTCGATACCAAACAGCGCTCTGACGTTTGCGTCCGTTTGCGCCTCAAGCCACCGCGCCTCCTCGCCGCGCCAGGCCGCGACGCTGGCCAGGATATGCGGCAAATACGCGGGCTCGTTACGACGCGAGGCGGGTTTCGGCTTGAGGTCGCGCGGCAGCAGATAAGGCGCATCGGTCTCCAGCAGCAGACGTTCCGCCGGGATCGCCGGCAGTAGCTCTCGCAGCTCGATCCCGCGCCGCTCATCGCACACCCAACCGGTAATGCCGATAAACAGCCCCAGATCCAGACATTCCTGCACCTCGCTGCGGCTGCCGGTAAAGCAGTGCAGCACCGCGCCCGGGATCTTCCCAAGCCAGGGTTTAAGTAGCGTCAGAAACCGGTCGTGGGCGTCGCGGCAGTGTAAAAACACCGGCATCGACAGCTCGGCGGCCAGCGCCAGTTGGGCGCTGAATGCCGCCTCCTGCTCCTGCGGCGTGGAGAAATTACGATTAAAATCCAGACCACATTCCCCTATCGCCACCACCTGCGGCTCGCGGGCAAGGACATAAATCGCCTCGGCGACCGCTGGCGTCCAGCTGCTGCCGTCATGGGGATGAACCCCCGCCGTGGACCAGCAGCCGGCGTAATGGCTCGCCATTCTCTGCGCCTGCTGGCTCCCCGGCAAATTTGTGCCGGTCAGCAGCATGCCGTGGACCCCCGCCGACCGGGCGCGCGCCACCACCTCATCATGGTCGCGGGCAAACTGTGAACTGGTCAGATTAACGCCGATATCAAACATGATCGCTCCATATGACAACCGCCCTGACGGGCGGTTGGCGGTATTACTCTTCTCTGTGTTCAGCGGCTTCAGCTTCGGCCGCGGCATCGTCATCGCGCGTCAGGCGCTTCCCGGTGTAGAAGCGGGCGAAGAACACCCCGACTTCAAACAGACAGTACATCGGAATGGCCAGCAGCGTCTGCGAGAACACGTCCGGCGGCGTCAGCAGCATGCCCACCACGAAGGCGCCCACCAGCACATACGGCCGTTTTTTGCGCAGCTCTTCCGGCGTAGTGACGCCCATCCAGCAGAGCAGCACAATGGCGACCGGCACCTCAAAAGAGACCCCGAACGCCATAAACAGCGCCATCACGAAGTCGAGATAGCTGCGGATATCGGTCGAGACCAGCACCCCCTCCGGGGCAGCATGGGTCAGAAAGCCGAACGCCAGCGGAAACACGACAAAATACGCGAAAGCCATGCCGATATAGAACAGCAGCGTGCTGGAGACCAGCAAGGGCACCACCAGCCGGCGCTCGTGCTTATACAGCGCCGGCGCGACGAAGGCCCATACCTGATACAGAATAATCGGCACCGACAGGATCACCGACACCATAAAGGTCAGCTTTATCGGCGTAAAGAAAGGTGAAGCGACATCGGTGGCGATCATCGTCGCGCCTACCGGCATCTTGCTGATAAGCGGGGCCGAGACCAGCTGATAGATATCATTGGCGAAATAGACCAGCGCCAGGAAGATCACCAGGATAGCAATGATGCTGTTGAGCAGACGCTTGCGCAGCTCAATCAGATGCGAAATTAGCGGTTGTGTATCGTCTACGCCCATGTTTACGGTTTATCACTCGATGCGGGGGAAGAATGGGGGGCAGCCGCCGTAGCGGATGTTTTCTCTGCCGGTGAAGCGGGTTGCTCGTCGGCCACGGGCTCCGGCGCATGAACCGGAGCGCTGGCCTGATGTTCGGCCGTCGCCGGCGTGACGTCCTGCCGCTGCGCTTCGCTGCCTTTCACCACCGGATTATGGATGGTATTCGCTTCGTCGCTGGCCTTTTCCGGATCGTGGGCGCTATAGGAGCGCTTCATCGACTCCGCGGCCTCGCGCAGCTCGTCCATAGAGGCTTTCAGCTCCGGCGTCAGGTTATTCAGGCTGGCCTTTTCCACCTTCTTGAGGCTCTCCTGGAACTCCTGCAGTTTTAGCTCCTGAGCCAGCTCATTCTGCACCGTGGTCGCCAGCGACCGTAGCGTACGGATCCAGCCAACCACCGTTTTAACCGCGACGGGAAGCCGCTGTGGCCCCAGAACAATGAGGCCAATTACAAACACCAGCAGTAGTTCACTAAAACCAATATCGAACACGAGTTACACCTGCTCTTTGTCGTGGCGTTTTGTCTCGTCTTTTTTTGCATCATCCTGTTTGTCGGCGATAGTTTTCGCCGTGAAATCTGCGTCTGGCGCCGACTTTTCGGGTTTATCATCATCACTCATGGCTTTTTTAAAGCCTTTGATGGATGCCCCTAAGTCTGACCCCAGTGAGCTCAGCTTCTTCGTCCCGAATAGCAGAACTACGATGACGACAACAATTAATAACTGCCAAATACTGATACCACCCATACACGTTCCCCTATGACAGATGATGAATTATGTGGACGCATTATACACGCCATCCTGCCAGCCGCCTCGCCGTCAGGCCACCGGCATGATTTTGCGCAAATAAGCCTGCGTCATGAAGTGGCGAACCGATCAGCGGGTTTTTCGCCAGCCAATCAGCCAGGTCACGACACCGCCGGCCATCAGCCAGCCGGGCATCATTCCCCACTCAGGGCGATGGATAAAGAGCAGCGTACCACTGAGCAATAAAACCGCGCCTATACCAAACAGATAACGGGATTGGCCCTGGCGCACATGACGCACATGCATATCCCGCACGATAGTATCGACGCTGGTCTGCAGCTGTTTGCTCTGCTGCAGGCTCTGATACACCAGCTCAGGTATTTCAGGCATTCTTTCGATCCAGAACGGCGCTTTGTCTTTAAACGCGCGCACCAGCGCCGGAATACCGACCTGATCTTTGATCCACGACTCAAGGAAAGGCTTCGCCGTTTTCCACAAGTCTAACTGAGGATAGAGCTGCCGGCCTACCCCTTCTACGTAAAGTAATGTCTTCTGTAGCAAAACAAGCTGCGGCTGGACTTCCATATTGAAGCGCCGCGCGGTGTTGAACAGATTAAGCAGCACGTGGCCGAAGGAGATCTCCGCCAGCGGCTTCTCAAAGATGGGCTCGCAGACCGTGCGGATCGCGAACTCAAACTCTTCGACATTAGTATCCGGCGGAACCCAACCGGAGTCGACGTGCAGCTCGGCAACCTTACGATAATCGCGGTTGAAAAAGGCGATAAAGTTTTCCGCCAGATAGCGCTTATCTTCTTTGTTCAGCGAGCCGACAATGCCGCAATCGATGCCGATATACTGCGGATCTTCCGGGTGCTCGTAGCTGACGAATATGTTGCCAGGGTGCATATCAGCATGGAAAAAACTGTCGCGAAACACCTGGGTGAAGAAGACCTGCACGCCCCGCTCCGCCAGCAGCTGCAGGTTGGTTCCCTGAGCCTCCAGCGCCTCGACGTCGGACACCGGAATGCCGTAGATGCGCTCCATCACCATCATGCTTTCGCTGCAGTAGTCGGGGTACACTTCCGGCACATACAGCATCGGGCTGTCTTCGAAATTACGCCGCAGCTGAATGGCGTTAGCGGATTCCCGCAGCAGGTTCAGCTCGTCCAGCAGCGTTTTTTCATACTCACGAACCACCTCCTGCGGGCGCAGACGGCGGCCGTCAGGCAGCAGACGCGGCACCCAGCGCGCCAGGCGGTAGATGAGCTTCATGTCCGCTTTAATGATCGGCAAAATATCCGGACGGATAACCTTGATCACCACCTCTTTGCCGTTCTCTTTCAGACGCGCGGTATGCACCTGGGCGATAGACGCCGAGGCTAACGGCTCAACGGAGAAATCATCAAACCAGGCCTCCACCGGCAGGCCACCCATCGCTTTCTCTATCTGCTGCTGCGCGAGCTTCCCGTCAAAGGGCGCCACGCGGTCCTGCAACAGCGCCAGCTGATCGGCAATATGCGGCGGAAAGAGATCCCGCCGCGTGGAAAGCATCTGGCCGAATTTAATCCACACCGGCCCCAGCTCCTGAAGCGCCAGCCGCAGACGGGCGCCAAGGGGTTGATCCTGATGGCGGTTTGGCATCCAGAACAGCATCCGCCGCCAGATACGCAGCGGCAGCGTGATCCGCATTTTGGGGATGAGCTCATCGAGCCCGTAGCTCAAAAAAGTGTGGACGATGAAATACAGGCGCCGTAATTCTCCTGGCGTCATTTGCCCTCCAGCGTTTCCAGCCGTTTTTCCAGTGCGGCCAGCGCGCGTTCAATAGCCGTCGTCTCTTCAGCAAACCAGGCCAGCTCCAGCGGCCCCGGCGCCAGGCGCCACTCTTCAGTGATCGCTTCCGCGACATAGCGCTGCTGGCGCTGCGCCCCTTTCAGTAAAAACTGAGCGCCGCCGCGGAGAACTTTACCGACGCCTTCGGCCACGATGTCGCCGGTGTAAGGCGCCAGCAGTTCAGCGGGATCGAACTCTGCCAGATCGCACAGGGTGACCATGTTCTGCACCACCTGCAGATCGCCCTGCACTTCCAGCTCGCCGCTGCGGATAAGCGCCGTGAGCTGCTGACGGTTGCGCAGTTTTGGCAGTACGCTGAGCCGGGTAATCACGGTGCAGTCGGCCTCTCCCTCCCAGGCGCTCAGGACATCAACCTGGCGTTCGCTGAACACCAGCACCACGGGCGTGGAGAAGTCCTGCAGCTGTACCCGCAATACCTTGCCCAGCAGGCGCTGGCGGGCCGGTTTTAGCGCTTTGTCGCGCCAGAGGAAAGTATTCAGCGCCGTTTCAATGCCAGCGGTCACCAGGGGTGTGAAAGGCATAGCGTCCCTCCTGTCAGAACTTGTAACCGCGATGCAAAGCAACGATACCTGCCGTCAGGTTGTAGTAGTCCACGCTTTCGAAGCCTGCATCCTGCATCATCCCTTTCAGGGATTCCTGGTCCGGATGCATACGGATCGACTCCGCCAGGTAGCGATAGCTGTCGCCGTCTTTTGCCACCAGCTCGCCCACCTTCGGCAGGATATGGAAGGAGTAAGCGTCGTAGGCTTTGCTCAGCGGTTCAATAATGGGTTTAGAAAACTCCAACACCAGCAGACGTCCGCCCGGCTTCAGCACGCGGTACATCGAACGCAGCGCTTTCTCTTTGTCGGTCACGTTACGCAGACCGAAAGAGATGGTGATGCAGTCAAAGGTATTATCAGCAAACGGCAGGGCTTCCGCGTTGGCCTGAACATACTCAACATTACCCACGATGCCGATATTGCGCAGCTTTTCGCGGCCCATTTTGAGCATTGAATCATTGATATCAGCAAGCATAACGCGGCCGGTTTCCCCTACCAGACGGGAAAACTTAGCCGTCAAATCACCGGTACCCCCCGCCAGATCCAGCACGGTCTGCCCGCGACGTACACCGCTGCAGTCGATGGTGAAACGCTTCCACAAACGATGGATACCAAACGACATTAAGTCATTCATCACATCATACTTTGCGGCGACAGAATGGAATACATGCGCCACCATGTCCGCTTTCTGCTCTTTAGCGACCGTCTGAAAGCCAAAGTGCGTCGTTTCTTGTGAATCCTCAACCATCTTTATGCCTGCTTGCTTTTCAAGAAAATGTTCACTGAGTGTATCAGACTCAGCGCATTTCCCATACGTTTCAGCGTGGCGGAGCCGCCTCCCGGCTGCGCACCGCCTCGGCAGAGTCGGGCGAAAATGCGTCATTTTCCGGCAGGTTATCCTCCTCTTCGAGACGATATTGATCGTCCTGAGCAGTGGCTTGTTCGACTAAATCAGGATTAATCTCGCGCTTGACCTCCACGCCCAACCCGCGAAAAGCCTCCGCCTGAGCCAGCAGATTACCGCGCCCGGAAGCGAGCTTTTTCATCGCCTGGCGATAGTTCTCTTGCGCTTTATCCAGACTCTGGCCGATAGTGGACATATCGTCCACAAACAGGCGCATTTTGTCGTAAAGGCGCCCCGCCCGCTCGGCGATCTTCTGCGCGTTGCGGCTCTGGTGCTCATAACGCCACAGATTGGCGATGGTGCGCAGGGCCACCAGCAGCGTCGTCGGGCTGACCAGCATAATATTATTTTGCAGCGCCTCGCTAATGAGCTCGGGCTGACGATCAATGGCCAGCAGGAATGCCGGCTCGACGGGAATAAACATCAGCACATAGTCGAGGGAGCGCAGGCCCGGCAGTTGCTGATAATCCTTGCGTCCCAGCAGGCGAATATGATTACGCACCGAGGCAAGGTGCTCCTGCAGCGCGACTTCGCGGGTGTAGTCATCCTCGGCGTTGAAATAGCGCTCATAGGCGACAAGGGTCATTTTGGCGTCGATAACCACGTCTTTACCCTGCGGCAGGCGCACGATGACGTCCGGCTGCATCCGCGAGCGGTTGTCGGTCTCGATGCTGACCTGGGTCTGGTACTCATAGCCTTCCCGCAGGCCGGAGGCTTCCAGCACGCGGGTGAGAACCACTTCCCCCCAGTTGCCCTGAGTTTTGTTATCGCCCTTCAGCGCTTTGGTCAGGTTCAGCGCCTCCTGCGCCATCTGCGCGTTCAGCTGCTGCAGGTTGCGGATCTCATGCGCCAGGGTGTGCCTTTCCCGCGCCTCCTGGCCGAAGCTCTCCTGCACCTGGCGGCGGAACCCGTCCAGCTGTTCGCGCAGCGGTGTCAGCAGGCCATGCAGGCTCTGGCGATTTTGCTCATCGACGCGTCGGTTGCTGTGTTCGAAAATGCGGTTGGCGAGGTTTTCAAACTGCTCGCTCAGGCGCTGTTCGCTGTTCACCATCTGGCGGATCTTATCTTCCGCATGCAGCTGGGTGGATTCGAGCCGGGTGGTAACCTCCCGCAGATCGGCCTCCAGCGAGGTATTGATATCCCGCAGGCTGCGCAGCTCGTTGTTCAGCAGCTCGCACTCTTCACGCCAGTGGGCTTCCTGTACCAGCTGCTGACGGGCGGCGCTCAGCTCAATATCCAGCTCTCGCCGCTCCTCGATAAGATCGGCCCGAATTTGATCGGCGCGCGCTTTGGTCGCCAGCCAGCCGACGATTAATCCAGCAGCCAGTGCGATAACCGCGCTGATAATAATGGAGAGATCCACGACGCCCCCTGCGATAACCTGATGACACAAAATAGAATTGTGCTGTACAAACGTCCAGTTTAAAAGGAATTTCCTGCGAGAGGCGACGCAAAAAAAAGGCCGGAGGATCCGGCCTGACAGGGAAAGCGTTGAATTACAGCAGACGGCGCGCCGCTTCCACGACGATTTTCACCGCATGGCTTTCGGTTTGCTTCATGGTTTCGGCGTTAGGGATCTCTTGCTGGGTACGGTTAACGATAACCCCGGCCACCATCCCGGCGCGCAGACCCTGGCTGGCGCACATGGTCAGCAGCGTAGCGGATTCCATTTCATAGTTCATCACGCCCATCGCCTGCCACTCTTCCATGGAGCCTTTGAAGCGGCTCACTACGCGGCCGGAGAAGGTGTCGTAACGCTCCTGTCCCGGGTAGAAGGTATCCGAGGAAGCAGTCACGCCGATATGGGTGGTGGCGCCAATGGATTTCGCTGCTTCCACCAGCGCGGTGGTGCAGGCGAAATCTGCGACGGCCGGGAATTCCATCGGCGCGAAGTGCAGGCTGGCGCCGTCCAGACGAACGGAAGCGGTAGTCACCAGCACATCGCCAACGTTGATGTGCGGCTGAATGGCGCCGGTGGTGCCAATGCGCAGGAAGGTACGCACGCCAAGCTGCGCCAGCTCTTCCACAGCGATAGACGTAGACGGGCCGCCGATGCCGGTGGAGCAGACGATCACCGGTTTGCCGTCCAGTTCCGCGCGCCAGGAGGTAAATTCGCGGTGGGATGCCAGCTTAACCGGCTTATCCATCAGCGCGGCGATCTTTTCCACACGCTCCGGATCGCCAGGGACGATAGCCAGCGTAGCCCCTTGTAAATCGTTCTTGGTGAGGCCGAGATGAAAAACATCAGACTTGGACATAAAAAACTCCTCTGTGGGTCGAATTATCAGCAGAAGCAAAACGGTACTGTACAGAAGCCCCTGGCAACATTTTGTGATGTTAGTCACCAAGAACAATAATGATTGCAGTTGTTTTTCAGTAAATAGTGATAAACATCACATTAACAAGTTATATTCATCGTCACTGAACAAAAGATAGCCGCTTTCAGGCACTGTGCTTTATTACCGCCCGAACTAAAGGTAAAGGGTCTATAGTTACTGATGCGCTAATAAATAAGGGTACGGAGAATACCATGACCACCACCAAGCAACCTGGATTCGCACCTGCAGCCTCGCCGCATGCCGCAACCGCCGTTCATACGCCGGAAGAGCATATTGTCGCCGGAGAGACCTCTATTCCCTCTCAGGGGGAAAACATGCCGGCTTACCATGCCCGCCCGAAAAACGCTGATGGCCCATTGCCGATCGTCATCGTGGTGCAGGAAATCTTCGGCGTGCATGAGCATATTCGCGATCTTTGTCGTCGCCTGGCGCAGGAAGGCTATCTGGCTATCGCGCCTGAATTGTACTTCCGTCAGGGCGATCCGAATGAGTATCACGATATCCCGACCCTGTTTAAAGAGCTGGTTACGAAGGTGCCGGACGCGCAGGTGCTGGCGGATCTCGACCACGTCGCCAGCTGGGCGGCGCGCCATGACGGCGATGCCCATCGTCTGCTGATCACCGGCTTCTGCTGGGGCGGACGTATCACCTGGCTATATGCTGCCCATAACCCGCAGTTGAAGGCGGCGGTAGCCTGGTACGGCAAACTGGTAGGAGAAAAATCGCTGAATTCGCCAAAACACCCGGTGGATATCGCCGTCGATCTCAACGCCCCGGTACTCGGCCTGTACGGCGCTAAAGACGCCAGCATTCCACAGGACACCGTCGAAACCATGCGCCAGGCGCTGCGGGCGGCCAACGCCACGGCGGAAATCGTGGTCTATCCTGAAGCCGATCACGCCTTTAACGCCGACTATCGCGCCAGCTATCACGAAGAGTCAGCCAAAGACGGCTGGCAGCGGATGCTCGACTGGTTTGCTCAATATGGCGGTAAAAAAGGGTAATCGTCCGAAGCAGGAAAAAAAGGAGGCAAATGCCTCCTTTTTGATTTTTCGGGTGACGATCAGGCAGATTGACGCAGGTTACGCGCCGCTTGCACCATATTCGCCAGCGCGGCGCGAGTCTCCGGCCAGCCCCGGGTTTTCAGGCCGCAGTCCGGGTTAACCCACAGCCGCTCCGCCGGGATACGCTGCGCGGCTTTTTCCAGCAGCGCTTCGATCCACTCCACGCTCGGTACGTTTGGCGAGTGAATATCATATACCCCCGGCCCGATTTCATTGGGATACTCGAACACTTCGAACGACTCCAGCAGTTCCATGTCGGAACGCGAGGTTTCAATGGTGATCACGTCGGCGTCCAGCGCGGCGATGGAGTCCATGATGTCGTTGAACTCGCAATAGCACATGTGGGTATGGATCTGAGTGTCGTCTTTGGCCACCGCGGCGTTAAGGCGGAAGGCTTCCACACCCCACTGCAGATAGGCATCCCAATCGCTGCGCTTCAGCGGTAACCCTTCGCGCAAGGCAGGCTCATCAATCTGGATGATGCCGATCCCGGCCGCTTCCAGATCCGCCACTTCATCACGCAGGGCCAGCGCAATCTGTTTCGCGATGGTTTCACGGCTGACGTCTTCCCGCGGGAAGGACCAGCACAGAATCGTCACCGGTCCAGTGAGCATCCCTTTCACCGGTTTGTCGGTCAGCGACTGCGCGTACTTCGCCCATTCGACGGTGATCGCCTGTGGACGGCTGACGTCGCCGATCACCACCGGCGGCTTCACGCAGCGGGAGCCATAACTCTGCACCCAGCCGTTTTGCGTGAAGATGAAACCGTCCAGATGCTCACCGAAGTATTCCACCATATCGTTCCGCTCGGCTTCCCCGTGCACCAGTACGTCTAATCCTAACCGCTCCTGCTCGACGATCGCCTGCTTAATATGTTCCGCAATGCCGGTACGATAATGACTGGCGTCCAGATTGCCCTTTTTGAAGTCCAGGCGCAGGCCGCGGATCTCGGTCGTCTGCGGGAATGACCCGATAGTGGTGGTCGGCCACGCCGGCAGGTTAAAGCGTTGACGCTGCGCCTGAGCGCGAACCTCATAGGGGCTGGCGCGCTGGCTGTCCTGAGCGGTGATCGCCGCCAGCCGTTTTTCCACCGCCGGGTTATGTACGCGCGTCGAATGGCGACGGGCATGGACTGGCGCGCTCCACTCGGTAATCGCCGCGGTATCGCCGCTGTTCAGCGCATCGCGCAGCAGCGCCAGCTCACCGCATTTTTGCAGCGCGAAGGCAAACCAGCTCTTCACTTCCGCATCAAGGCGCGTCTCCACGCTCAGGTCGATCGGGCTGTGCAACAGAGAGCAGGATGTCGCGACCCACAGTTCGCGCTTACCGACGAGGTTTTTAATTTGCGCATATTTTTCGGCGAGATCGGCGCGCCAGACGTTACGCCCGTTGATCAGGCCGGCGGACAGCAGCCAGTCGGCAGGCAGACAATTATGCAGTTCGGCGACATCATCTTTACCGTGGACCAGATCGACGTGCAGCCCCTGGACCGGCAGCGCAGCAATGGTCTCGAGATTGTCGCTAACGCCTTCAAAATAGGTGGTCAGCAGCAGTTTGACCTGGCCCTGCAGGGCGTCATAAGCCGGTTTAAAGGCCTCCAGCCACGCTGGCGGCAGCTCCAGCACCAGCGCCGGTTCATCAATCTGCACCCACTCAATGCCGCGCTTCGCCAGTTCGGCCAGCACCTGCTGATAAACCGGCAGGATGTCATTCAGCAGGCTCAGACGGTCAAACGGTTCGCCTTTCACTTTGCCCAGCCACAGATAGGTCACCGGCCCCAGCAGCACGGGCTTGATCTTGTGGCCCAGCGCCAGCGCTTCGTCCACTTCATCCAGCAGTTGGGTCCAGGTCAGTTTGAACTGCTGGCCCTTCACGAACTCTGGCACCATGTAGTGATAGTTGGTGTTGAACCACTTGGTCATTTCCGCAGCGGCCGCTGGCTCGCCGGTGGGAGCGCGGCCGCGGCCAATGCGGAACAGGGTATCGATATCGACAGAGCCGTCTTTGTTCTGATGACGAGCCGGCACGTTGCCAAGCAGCAGGCTGGTGGTCAGAACATGGTCGTACCAGGCGAAATCGCCCACCGGCAGCAGGTCAATACCGGCCTGCTTCTGCTGCTCCCAATGACGGGCGCGCAGTTCCCGGCCTACCGCCAGCAGTTCCTCGCGAGTGGCATTGCCCGCCCAGTAGCTTTCTTGCGCTTTTTTCAGCTCGCGGCGCAGGCCAACGCGAGGAAAACCGAGGGTGTGGTTAATAATTGTCATTTTTTGAGCCTCATAATTGCAATCCGAAGATTTCGGATTTAGGGAAGGCGGCAAACTTGCTCATCCCCAGGAGCTTACTGAAGTCAGTGACTGGGGTGAGGAAGTGCAGCCAACGCACCATAAATTCGAAAGATAAAGGATTTAGCCGTCCAGATGTTTACACATCCATAATTGGCAGTTACTGTATATTCCTCAAGCGCAAATTGCTCATGGCGAAGTGAAGGACTTTCATGATCGAAATTAAACATCTGAAAACGCTGCAAGCGTTGCGGAACAGCGGTTCACTGGCGGGCGCAGCGGCTGCCCTGCATCAGACCCAGTCCGCCTTGTCTCACCAGTTCAGCGATCTGGAACAGCGCCTTGGCTTTCGTCTCTTTGTACGTAAGAGCCAGCCGCTGCGTTTTACTCCTCAAGGGGAGATCCTCTTACAGCTGGCCAACCAGGTGCTGCCGCAGATCGCTCGCGCCCTGCAGGACTGTAACGAACCGCAGCAGACCCGGCTGCGGCTGGCTATCGAATGCCACAGCTGTATTCAGTGGCTCACGCCGGCGCTGGAGAATTTCCGCGCCCGCTGGCCGCACGTGGAAGTCGACTTCCATTCCGGCGTCACCTTCGACCCGCAGCCTGCGCTGCAGCAGGGCGAACTGGATCTGGTCATGACCTCAGATATCCTGCCGCGCAGCGGTCTGCACTACTCGCCAATGTTTGATTATGAGGTGCGCCTGGTGCTGGCGCCTGAGCACCCGTTAGCCATGAAGACGCTGATTACGCCGGAGGATCTGGCCACGGAAACGCTGCTGATTTATCCCGTGCAGCGCGGACGCCTCGACATCTGGCGTCATTTCCTGCAGCCGGCCGGCATCAGTCCCCAGCTGAAAAGCGTCGATAACACGCTGTTGCTGATCCAGATGGTGGCTGCCCGGATGGGTATCGCCGCGCTGCCGCACTGGGTGGTGGAAAGTTTTGAACGCCAGGGTCTGGTGGTGACCAAAACCCTGGGCGAGGGATTATGGAGCCGGCTGTACGCGGCCGTTCGCGATGGCGAACAGCGTCAACCGGTCACCGAAGCGTTTATTCGCTCTGCGCGGAACCACGCGTGCGATCATCTGCCGTTTGTCCGGAGTGCGGAGCGACCCAGCGTCGATGGACCCACAGCGAGGCCAGGATCACCAACGCTCCGCTAATAAAGCTCGGCCAGTGCGGCTGCTCCTGCCAGATGGCAAGGTTAACCAACAGCCCGGCGGGGACATGGACGTTATTCATGATCCCCAGCGTGCCGGCATCCACCTGAGTGGCGCCATAGTTCCACATAAAGTAGCCCAGCCCGGAAGCCACGACGCCAAGCCACACCAGCACGCTCCACTGCAGCCTGGTGGTCGGCAGCTTCTGTGGGTTGCCCAGCATAAACCATGCCGCCACCGCCACGATAAAGGCCCCGACATAGAACCAGGCAAAGGCATTGTGCTGCGGCATCGGTCGCACCTCCATCAGGCGCTTGTAACCCACCATCCCGATGGCGAAGCAGAGGTTTGACAACTGCACCAGTAACAGCCCGGTCCAGAAATGATCGCTGACTTTGTCGTAACGGATAATCGCCGCCCCAAGCACCGCCAGCGCGGCGCTCAGCAGATAGCCCCAGCGTAGTTTACGTCCGCTGAGCAAATCGTAGATCAGCGTGATATACAGCGGAGTAAATACGGTAAACAGCAGGAATTCCGAGACCGTCAGATAGAGATAGGCGCGGAAGGCCAGCAGGTACATGATGCCAAGCTGCATCGCGCCCACCAGCATATAGAGCACGATCGTGCGCGGAGACTGGCCGCGCGTCCGCAGGAAAGGCAGGAACACCAGCGCCGCCAGGCCCACGCGCATCAGCACCGAAAAATAGCTGTCGACGCTACCGGCCAGGTACTCGCCAATCAGGCTGAAAGAAAAGGCCCACAGGATAGTGGTGATAATTAACAGCGCCACAATGGTCGTCTCGTTGGATAAAGAACAGGCATTGTAGCGAAGAGTCAGGTTGACGACTGGACAGTTATTCGCCAGTCGTCAATCTTTGTCAGTCGAGGTACAGCTTACGCAGATAGTGCGGGACCGCATCGTCGGCGTTGCTGCCGATCACTTCCAGCTCCGGATGCAGATCCTTCAGCCGTTGGTGGGCGTTGGCCATAATGCAGCCTTTACCGGCCATCGACAGCATCTCGGCGTCGTTCATGCCGTCGCCGAAAGCGATGCAATCGGACAGACTGTAGCCGAGCATTTTCGCCACCGCCTCCAGCGCATGCCCCTTCGATACCCCGCCCGCCATTACCTCCAGGCAGGTTAAGGTGGAGAAGCTGACGTTCACGCGATCGCCCCAGCGGGCGTTCATCGCCTGCTCAAGCGGCAGTAAATGTTCGTGATCCTCACAGGTAAAGAACACCTTGCTGATCCCCTGCGGATCCAGTTCGCCCGGCTCATACAGCTTGTAGTTAAACACCGCCTCTTTGAAAAAGCGCATCTCTTCCGGGCGATGGCGGTTCATATACCACTCATCTTCCCGATAGACGTTAGTGACGATTTTCGGGTCGTTGCGCACGATTTCAAACAGGTCGGCGGCAATATCGCGGTCGAGGTTATGGGCGAAAATTTGCTGGCCATCGCTATCGTGAACGCGGGCGCCGTTAGAGGTGATCATGTACGACCGGATGCCGAGATTATCGCGGATCTGCCCGACGTCGATGTAGTGACGGCCGGTGGCGAAGACGAAATTGATCCCACGAGCGGTAAGCAGCTTCAGCGTCTCTTTGGCATACGGGGTCAGGAAATGATCGGGGGAAAGCAGCGTGCCGTCTAAATCAGACGCAACAACCTGGTACATAAAAAAGTTAACCTCTAAGCAGGGCGACGAGCGTTATCGTCGGATTAAGTATGTCGATTGAAAAACTCGACGATGGCATTGAGCGCGACTGAGCGCATAGCGTCCTTTTCAAAAAGGATCTCATGGTATGCCCCTTCAATGACGAGCGGCTTTCCGCCCTCACAGGGATGGCCGGCGGCGGCCCGTAATTCACAATAGCGGTCGTGCATCAGATTATCGACCACCCGCTCCTCTTCCGCCTGCAGCAGCAGCGTCGGGGCCGTATCTTTCTCCACATTCGCCAGCACTTCGTCACCGGCCAGCATGCCTTCGCGCACCCAGTGCCAGGTCGGGCCGCCGACCTGCAGTCGCGGCTCGTCGGCATAGAAGCGCAGGTTACGACGATAGCGTTGTCGACTGTGCGTCAGCACGTTAACGGCAAAAGGCAGCGCCCGCCAGCGTCCGGTGCCGATGGCATACTCTTCGCGAATGCGCTGATGGCCCTCAGCCCAGTCGAGAATATGCCGCACCATCCAGTCCGGCAGCCGAATGATAATCCCGAACATCGGCGCGCAGAGCGCAATGGCATCGCAATGCGCCTGGTAGCGTTGCAGAAAAAGCGTGGCAATCGCCCCGCCCATAGAGTGAGCGAGGATAAACCGTTTTCGCCAGTGGCCCGGGACCACCTGCTGCTGCCAGAGCGCAGCCAGGTCATCAACATAATCGCTGAAGTTAACCACGTGCCCGCGGTGGGTATCAGAGAGCAGACGACCCGAGCGTCCCTGGCCGCGATGATCAATGATCATTACGTCAAAGCCGCTGTGAAAGAGATCGTAGGCCACTTCAGCATACTTCACGTAGCTTTCAATGCGCCCGGGGCAAATCAGCACCAGCCGATCGTTATTTTGCGCGCAAAAGCGAACAAAGCGTACCGGTACATCATCGACGCCTTTAAATTCAGCCTCTTCGCGCTGTCGCCAGAAATCCGTCAGCGGCCCCATGCTGAAGGCCGCAAACGCGTTTTCTCGTGTTTCCCAGTCCTTTTTCTGCCCAAACATCGGGTTTACACCCCTGTTAACCGCTGAAAATCGTTTTTTTGCCGTGTATCACACAATGCTGACACAATAGCGTATTGTGGCATAAAAACAGACAATCAGGGAGTTTCTCATGACCATTGAGTGGTGGTTCGCCTACCTGCTGACATCAATCATTCTCAGCCTGTCCCCGGGTTCCGGAGCGATTAATACCATGACCACCTCCATTAACCACGGTTACCGCGGCGCGGCGGCGTCGATTGCCGGTTTGCAGACCGGGCTGGCCATTCATATCGTGCTGGTCGGCGTCGGCCTCGGCACTCTCTTCTCCCGCTCGGTGCTGGCCTTTGAGGTGCTGAAATGGGCCGGCGCAGCCTACCTGATCTGGCTTGGTATCCAGCAATGGCGCGCGGCAGGGGCCATCGACCTGAATACGCTGGCGAAGGCGCAGACCCGCGGCAAACTGTTCCAGCGGGCGGTGTTCGTGAATCTCACCAATCCTAAAAGCATCGTTTTTCTGGCCGCCCTGTTTCCACAGTTTATCCTGCCCCACCAGCCCCAGGTGATGCAGTATCTCGTTCTGGGCGTCACCACCATCGTCGTCGATATCATTGTGATGATTGGCTATGCAACCCTCGCACAGCGCATTTCAGCATGGATTAAGGGGCCAAAGCAGATGAAGGCGCTGAACAAAGTCTTTGGTTCACTGTTTATGCTGGTTGGGGCGCTGCTCGCCTCCGCCCGTCACGCCTGAATGATGGAATCTCGCTCGCAAAGAGAGGTTCGCCTGGCGGGCGAAGCCATCTCTCTGCGCGAGCCGGCGCGCAAAGCGGGAAATTAATCTTTTTGCCCGCTGTCGACGCTGAGCCCGCCGTGCCAGGATGCCGCCAGAGACGTGATTCACGGATGAACGGCGATGGCAGAAACGGCGACCCCACATGATGCGGTATTTAAAACTTTTCTGTCGCGGGCAGAGACAGCGCGCGATTTTATCGAGATCCACCTGCCACCGTCGTTAACAGCGATCTGCAAACTGGATACCCTGCGTCTGGAATCCGGCAGCTTTCTTGAAGACGACCTCAGGCCCTACTACAGCGATATTCTCTATTCGCTGGAAACCACCCGCGGTAAGGGGTATGTCCATGTTCTGATCGAGCACCAGAGCGCCCCCGATAAACTGATGGCCTTTCGCTTAATGCGCTATGCCATCGCCGCCATGCAGCGCCATCTGGAGAGCGGCCATAAAACGCTGCCTCTGGTTATTCCGGTCCTCTTCTATCAGGGACGACGCAGCCCCTATCCCTGGTCTATGAGCTGGCTGGATAATTTCGCCGATCCCGAGAACGCCCGCCAGCTCTATAGCGGGGCGTTTCCGCTGGTCGATATCACGGTGATCCCCGACGACGACATTATGCAGCACCGCAGCATGGCGGCCCTGACGCTGGTGCAAAAACACATCCGCCAGCGCGATATGGCGCAATTGCTGGATAAGTTGACCCAACTCTTAATGCTGGAGCAGATGAGCGGACAACAAATCACCGTATTGGTAAACTATATGGCTCAGGCAGGGGATGCCGAGGATACTCGGGCACTCTTATACGGGCTGGCACAGCGCGTGCCGCAGCATGGAGGATTACTGATGACGCTGGCGGAAACATGGCTCGCAGAAGGTATGGAAAAAGGCATCAGGAAAGGCGTACAGCAAGGCATAAAGGAAGGTATAAAGGAAGGCAAACATCAGGCCTTGCTGCAGGTTGCCGAAGCGATGCGCAAACGCGGGATTGATGACGAAGCGATTATGGAAATGACCGGTCTGTCTGAAGACGAGCTGCAGCGGCTTCGCTATTGACACTTTCTCCACCCGGATATAGCCGGGTGGAGCATAGCGCCAGGTTAACGCGAGATAATCAGGTGGATGCCGAAGCCCGCAAACAGCGTGCCGGCGATACCGTCGATCCACTTCGCCATCCGCTGATAGCCGCGGCGCATCCCCGGCAGGGCGAACAGGCTGGCAACCACCAAAAACCAGGCCAGCGTCTCCATGATAATCAGCAGAAAAATGCCCCAGCGCGCGCCGGCGCCAACGCTGTCACCGACGAACAGCGAAAACACCGAGCCGAAGTAGATAATCGCTTTCGGGTTCGCCAGATTGGTCAGCAATCCCTTCAGGAAGCTGCGTCCGCTGCGGGCCAGTTCAACCTGCGGTTCTGCCGGGGACACCGCCTCTTTTTTCAACGCGCCGCGCAACATCTGATAGCCCATCCAGCACAGGTACAAGCCACCGCCGATCATAATGATGTTGTGCAGCCATGCCATTCTGGCGAGGATCAGGTTCAGGCCGAGCAGCGCAACCCCCGCCCAGATCATCACGCCGCAGGTGATCCCCAGTACGCCCATCACCGCCTCTCTGCGCGAGCGGCTGATGGCCGTTTGTGAGACAAAGAAAAAATCCGGCCCCGGGCTCATTAGCGCAATGATATGCACCAGCGCCACGGTGAGGAAAAGCATCAGCATAGTTAACTCGCAGGAAAATAATGAAGAGGATAACTATTCTGGCACTTTTATAGCCAGCTGACTACTCATCGTCGCCATCGACATGCGACCGGATCAGCGCCATAAACGGCTTGCCGAAACGCTCGAGTTTACGTGTCCCTACGCCGTTGACGCTGAGCATTTCGCCAGCGGTTAGCGGCGACTGCTCCGCCATCTCAATCAGCGTCGCGTCGTTGAAGACCACGTACGGGGGAATGTTTTCTTCATCGGCAATCGCTTTACGTAACTTGCGCAGCTTGGCAAACAGCTTACGATCGTAATTACCGCCGAAGGATTTCTGCATCGCCTTCGGCTTCAGCGCCACGATACGCGGTACGGCAAGCTGCAGCGGAACGTCGCCGCGCAGCACCGGGCGTGCGGCTTCGGTCAGCTGCAGCGCGGAGTGCTGGGCGATATTCTGCGTCACCAGCCCAAGGTGAATCAGTTGGCGGATCACGCTCACCCAGTGCTCGTGACTCTGTTCCCGGCCGATGCCGTATACCGGGAGCTTATCGTGGCCCATCTCGCGGATGCGCTGATTGTTGGCGCCACGCAGGACTTCCACCACGTAACCCATCCCGAAGCGCTGGTTGACCCGATAAATAGTGGAGAGCGCCTTACGGGCGTCCATTAAGCCATCGTACTGCTTCGGCGGATCAAGACAGATATCGCAGTTACCGCACGGCTCCTGGCGTCCTTCGCCAAAGTAGTTCAGCAACACCAGACGACGACAGGTCTGGGCTTCAGCAAACGCCCCCATCGCGTTCAGCTTATGCCGTTCGATATCCTGCAGCGGTCCGGCGGGCTTCTCTTCCAGACAGCGGCGCAGCCACGCCATGTCCGCCGGATCGTAAAACAGCATCGCTTCCGCCGGCAGGCCGTCACGCCCGGCGCGGCCGGTCTCCTGATAGTAGGATTCAATATTGCGCGGGATATCAAAATGCACCACAAAGCGGACGTTCGGCTTGTTGATGCCCATCCCAAAGGCCACTGTCGCCACCACAATCTGCAGATCGTCCCGCTGGAATTTCTCCTGCACGTCGGCGCGCACGTCGTTTTCCAGGCCGGCATGGTAAGCCGCCGCGCTGATGCCGCGGCTCTGCAGACGCGCGGCGGTATCTTCCACTTTCGAACGGCTGTTGCAGTAGATAATGCCCGATTTGCCTCGCTGATCCTGGACGTAGCGCATCAGCTGGTCGAGCGGCTTGAATTTCTCCATCAGCATATAGCGGATGTTCGGCCGGTCGAAGCTGCTGACCTGAATCAGCGGATCGTTAAGTCCCAGCAGACGGACGATATCGCGGCGGGTGGTGTCATCGGCGGTGGCGGTCAACGCCATAAACGGGATCTGCGGCATCCGCTGACGCAGCTGGCCCAGCGCGGCATATTCCGGGCGGAAGTCATGGCCCCACTGAGAGATGCAGTGCGCTTCGTCCACCGCCAGCATCGCCAGATTCCAGTTCGCCAGATGCTCAAGGAAGTTGTCGAGCATCAACCGTTCCGGGGCGATATACAGCAGACGAACCTGCCCGCTGCGGCAGCCGGCCATCACGTCCTGCTGCTGTTCGCGGCTTTGCGTCGAGTTCAAACAGGCCGCCGCCACGCCGTTGGCCAGCAGTTGATCGACCTGATCTTTCATCAGCGAGATCAGCGGCGAGACCACGACCGTCAGGCCGCCCATGACCAGCGCCGGTACCTGATAACACAGCGACTTGCCGCCACCGGTCGGCATAACCACCAGGCAGTCACGGCCCTCGAGCGCCGTCTCGATAATCGTCTCCTGGCCAGGACGGAACTGCTGGTAGCCGAAGGTCTCTTGTAAAACCTGCTTAGCCAGCGATTCCTGATTTAATACTTCCGCCTGTGCCACGTTGACCCCATTTGCCTGAAAAGAAAACAGGCGCTATTTTCAGCGCCTGCGAGCCAGAGTGCAACGATTAAAACAGATCGTTAAGCATTAGCCCGACGCCGACGCGCGTTTGATTAAAGTTGTAGTCGATAAGCGATTCGCCGTAGCCGCTGTAGATCTGGGTGTAAGCGCGAACATGTTTGGTGATGGGATAGCTCACCCCAAGTTCCGCCCCGCCGTAGCCAGTATTCCAGTTGTATTGCCCCTGCGCGCTGAGGATCGCCTCGCCCATCTGGTAACCCACCTTCAGGCGGTAATAGCCCATATATTTGGTGATATCCGGGTTATCATCGGTGCTGCCCACCACATACCAGGGTTTCACTTCCACCAGCCAGTTGCCATTTTGCGCCATCAGGCGGGCATAAAGCCGGTTCCAGCTGCGCGAGGTGGGATCGGAACGGCCATTCGAGTCGTGGTTATATCCCATTTCGATATCGCGCAACGTCCAGCCGGCAAACTGATAGTCGGTCGCAAAGCCAAGAAACAGCTGGGGTTCGTAGTTGGTTTCGCGAAACGGCGCCGACTCTTTGCTGTTGGAGAGCTGCCACCAGGATTTCTGGGTATAGGACGCGCCGAGCAGCGAATTATCCCCCAGGATGCCGCGCCACAGCGGGAAGGCGAGGCTCAGCTGAAACTTCACTTCATCTTTACGGGCATTTTCGGCCCAGTCATAGCTGCGAATCGCCTCTTTATTGAGATCGCTGGTCCACGTGTAGAGCAGATAGTTGCTTTCATAAGGGTAGAGCAGAAAAGGATTATCATGATCCTGTAGCAGGTTGGCGATAATACTGCCGCGCACTGCTGGTTTGTCGTGTACCGACGCATCCTGCGCCATAACACCAGCCGGTAGCGCGCACAGCGCCGCCAGGCAGGCCAAAGAGATACGCATGCTGGTCTCCTGATAAATAGTTTTTATTTTTGTTTAACCTGAAGACATTCTACCTGTTTATTAATCCCCTGCCCCCTAATCCACTCCGAAAGTGGAAATCAATATTTTAGAAGCATAAAATCAACATTTTATTAACGAATGGAACCGGTGTTATGTCCGAACTTACTGCCGAAGCAGCTCTGAAACTGGTGGGGGAGATTTTCGTCTATCACATGCCGTTTAACCGCGCCCTCGGCCTCGAACTGGAGCGCTATGAAAAAGCGTTTGCCCAGCTCAGCTTTAATAATCAGCCGATGATGGTCGGCAACTGGGCGCAAAGCATTCTGCATGGCGGAGTGATCGCCTCCGCGCTGGACGTCGCCGCAGGGCTGGTCTGCGTTGGCAGCACCCTTACCCGCCATGACACTATCAACGAAGAAGAGCTGCGCCAGCGGCTTTCCCGCATGGGAACCATCGACCTGCGCGTGGACTACCTGCGTCCGGGCCGCGGCGAACGTTTTACCGCGACCAGCACCCTGCTGCGCGCCGGCAATAAAGTGGCGGTAGCCCGTGTGGAACTGCATAACGAAGCGCAGGTATATATTGCCAGCGCAACAGCGACCTATATGGTGGGTTGATTGGCCAAAATCGAGTAACATCACTCTCTTTGGCAATGGATTTTACCGATGGATGCGAAACAGACGCGGTTGGGGATTATTCTGGCCCTCGCCGCCTACTTTATCTGGGGTATCGCGCCGGCGTACTTCAAACTTATCTACTATGTTCCCGCCGATGAAATTCTGACCCATCGCGTGATCTGGTCTTTCTTCTTCATGGTGGCGCTCATCAGCGTCAGCCGCCAGTGGCCGCAGGTGAAAAAGCTGCTGAAGACGCCGCGCAAGATCTTCCTGCTGGCGCTCTCTGCGGTGCTGGTCGGCGGCAACTGGCTGCTGTTCATCTGGGCGGTGAATAACCACCATATGCTGGAAGCCAGTCTCGGCTACTTTATCAACCCGCTGGTGAACATTCTGTTAGGGATGATTTTCCTTGGCGAACGTTTCCGTCGCCTGCAGTGGCTGGCGATGATCCTCGCCTTTTGCGGCGTGCTGGTGCAGCTCTGGACCTTTGGTTCGCTGCCGATTATCGGCCTGGGGCTGGCCTTCAGCTTTGCCTTTTATGGCCTGGTGCGCAAGAAAATCGCTGTCGATGCGCAGACCGGCATGCTGGTGGAAACGCTGTGGCTGTTGCCGGTGGCGGCGATTTGGCTGTTCGGCATCACCGACAGCCCAACCAGCCATATGGGGCAGAACCCCTGGTCGCTCAATCTGCTGCTGATGGCGGCGGGCGTAGTGACCACCATCCCTCTGCTGTGCTTCACCGGGGCGGCAACGCGTCTGCGGCTCTCCACGCTGGGCTTTTTCCAGTACATCGGCCCAACGCTGATGTTCCTGCTGGCGGTGACGTTCTACGGCGAAGTGCCGGGCAAGGATAAAATGGTCACCTTTGGCTTTATCTGGGTGGCGCTGGCGATATTCGTGATGGATGCGGTGTATACGCAAAGACGGGGGCGTCGGAGCCAGTAGATTGCCGGATAGCGTCTATGCCCTATCCGGCTTACAAAAGTCCAGCACCCAGGCCGGATAAGCGAAGCGCATCCGGCACAACAACTACAGCCAGTTTTTACGCTTGAAGTAGAGATACGGCGCCAGGCCGGCCAGCATCATAAAGACGATCGCCCCCGGGTAGCCGAAGCTCCAGTGCAGCTCCGGCATAAATTCAAAGTTCATTCCGTAGCTGGAGGCTACCAGAGTTGGCGGCAGGAACACCACCGACACCACCGAGAAGATCTTAATGATGCGGTTCTGTTCGATATTGATAAAGCCCATCGCCGCCTGCATCAGGAAGTTCACCTTCTGGAACAGCGATTCGTTGTGCGGCAGCAGGGATTCGATATCGCGCAGGATCTCCCGCGCCTGCTCCAGCTGACCCGCCGGCAGGCGCGCCTTACGTACGAGGAAGTTCAGCGCGCGCTGGGTATCCATCAAACAGAGGCGGACCTTCCAGCCGATATCTTCCAGTTCCGCCAGCGTCGACAGCGCTTCGTCGTACTCATCGCCCTGGTGGCCTTCCATAATCACGCGGCTCAGCTTTTCCAGGTCGCTGTAGATGTTTTCTATCTCATCCGCCAGCTGTTCGATTTTGGTCTCGAACAGATCTAACAACAGCTCGTAAGCGTTGCCGTCCACCAGCGTCTGGTTACGCACGCGCATGCGGTAGAGGCGAAAAGCCGGCAGTTCACGCTCGCGCAGCGTAAACAGGCGCCCTTCGCGGATAGTAAACGCCACGGTAGAGTTACCCGCGTGATCGTCGGCATCTTCGAAAAAGAAGAAGGAGTGGATATGTAACCCGTCTTCATCTTCAAAGAAACGTGCGGAGGCTTCGATATCTTCCAGTTCCGGGCGCGTCGCCAGGTTCTGACCCAGTTCCGTCTGCACGCGGCTTCGCTCGTCATCGTCAGGCTCGACCAGATCGACCCACACCGAGCTGGCGAGGTGCTTGATCTCATCGGCTTCCAGGCGCGTTAAACGATTGTTTTCCAGTTGAAATGCGCTCAGCATGACCGGGACTCCCAATGCAAAAAAATTATCGGACAGTTCGGTGGGCACACAGAAACAAATTGGGTTTCAGACCATTAAGCCTGACTCAGCGCGACGGGAATGGGGCAGGTCGCTGACAACCGCTAAGGCTATCAGCATAAGAGGATAGCCTTAGGAGTTGTTCCTGAATGACAGGAAATTGAGCCAGCATCTACTGGGTGTGTCCAAGGCGAATGTCCTCTTAGCGTAATCGTGCGCGCATGTTACGCCAGCGCAAAATCGGCGTCAACACGCAACGGAACGCGAAAGCGCAAATCAGGCGCCTTAACGTATAAAGGTAGCAGAATATTACAAAATAATGATATTTTTCTTAAAGTTACACTTCCTCGAGCCGGGCGTAAGCCGCTACCAGCCATTTGATCCCCTGACCCTGAAAAGCCACCTGCAGCCGGCTGTGCTCGCCGCTGCCTTCGAGGTTGACGATGGTGCCTTCGCCGAACTTCGGATGTCGTACGCGCTGGCCTAATTTGTAGCCGGTATCGCTCTCGGCAATCGGCGCGCCCAGTCGCTGATGGTTTACCGGGCGGCTTACCGTGGCCCGCAGACGCACCTCTTCTACGCACTCCTGCGGCAGTTCTCCAATAAAGCGCGACGGGCGATGGTAAACCTCTTTGCCGTACAGACGGCGGGTTTCCGCGTAGGTCAGCGTCAGCTTCTGCATGGCGCGCGTCACGCCAACGTAGGCCAGACGACGCTCTTCTTCCAGGCGGCCGCCTTCATCAAGGGCCATCTGGCTCGGGAACATCCCCTCTTCGACGCCGACGATGAACACCTGCGGGAACTCCAGCCCTTTCGCCGAGTGCAGGGTCATCAGCTGAACCGCGTCCTGCCAGGTGTCCGCCTGCCCTTCGCCCGCTTCCAGCGCGGCGTGGGAGAGGAACGCCTGCAGCGGCATCAGATCTTCATCTTCTTCGTTGTAGCTGAACTGGCGCGTCGCCGTCACCAGCTCCTCTAAGTTTTCAATACGGGTCTGGCCCTTCTCGCCTTTCTCCTGCTCGTACATCGCGCGCAGCCCGGAGTCTTTAATCACCCGATCGGTCTGGACGTGCAGCGGCATATCGGTGGTCTCCTGCGCCAGCGCGTCAATCAGCTCCATAAAGCGCTGCAAGGCGCTGGCGGCGCGACCGGCCAGCGCTTTATCTTTCAGCAGCTCGCGGCTGGCCTGCCACAGCGTCAGCTGACGATCGCGCGACGTCTGGCGCACCACGTCCAGCGTGCGGTCGCCGATGCCGCGGGTCGGCGTATTGACTACGCGCTCAAACGCCGCATCGTCGTTGCGGTTGGCGATCAGACGCAGGTACGAGAGCGCATCTTTGATTTCCTGGCGCTCGAAGAAGCGCATGCCGCCATAGATGCGGTACGGCATGCTGGCCTGCAGAAGCGCCTCTTCCAGCACGCGCGACTGGGCGTTGCTGCGATAGAGGATGGCGCACTGCTCCAGCGCCCCGCCGTTCTCCTGCCAGGTTTTTATCCGGTTCACCACGAAGCGTGCTTCGTCGAGATCGTTGAAAGCGCAGTACAGCGAGATTGGCTCGCCGTCGGCGCCGTCGGTCCATAGCTTCTTGCCCAGGCGACCGTTGTTGTTTTCAATCAGGGCGTTGGCGGCGCTGAGGATGTTGCTGGTCGAGCGATAGTTCTGCTCAAGGCGGATGGTTTCCGCACCGGGAAAATCGTTAAGGAAGCGCTGAATGTTCTCGACCTGCGCGCCGCGCCAGCCGTAAATCGACTGATCGTCATCGCCGACAATCATCACCTTGCCGGTATCGCCCGCCAGCAGGCGGATCCAGGCGTATTGAATGTTGTTGGTATCCTGGAATTCGTCGACGAGGATATTGGTGAAACGCTCGCGGTAGTGCTGGAGGATATGCGGCTTATTCAGCCACAGTTCGTGGGCGCGCAGCAGCAGTTCGGCGAAGTCCACCAGCCCGGCGCGATCGCAGGCTTCCTGATAGGCCTGATAGACCTTCTGCCAGGTCTGCTCGACCGGGTTGCCGTAGCTCTGAATATGATGCGGACGCAGCCCTTCATCTTTCTGGCTGTTGATGTACCACATCGCCTGACGCGGCGGCCACTGCTTCTCATCGAGGTTCATCGCCTTAATCAGACGCTTCAGCAGGCGCAACTGGTCTTCGCTATCAAGGATTTGGAAATCCTGCGGCAGGTTGGCGTCCAGATGGTGCGCGCGCAGCAGGCGGTGGGCCAGGCCGTGGAAGGTGCCCACCCACATGCCGCCCTGGGTGGTGCCCATCAACTGGCCGATACGATGGCGCATCTCTGCCGCCGCTTTGTTGGTAAAGGTCACCGCCATAATAGAATACGGCGAGCAGTTCTCTACGCTCAGCAGCCAGGCGATACGGTGCACCAGAACGCGCGTCTTACCACTGCCCGCCCCTGCCAGCACCAGCATGTTGGTGCGCGAGGCCGCTACGGCTTCACGCTGTTTGTCATTGAGGCTGTCGAGCAGGTAAGAAACGTCCATTGGCACCGCCGGAAGAGAAGGGGTTCCACGAACCCCTGTTAATATATACAGAGTGACTGGTGATTATATCAGCGAGGTCAGAGATGCCAACCGTGAAATTTCAATATGCGGCAGCAGGCGGCTGTCCGCGGTGTGCATCAGGTCCGCGCCTTGCGGTTTGATCCAGCATGCCTGCATGCCACAGCGCAGCGATCCGGCGACGTCAGTGGTCAGGTCATCGCCGACGTGCAGAATATGCCCGAGCGGTAAGTTCAGGCGCTCCGCCGCCAGATGGTACATGTCGGCAAACGGCTTGGAGCGGCCATCCGGCCCGGCGCGCAGCACAAAGCGGAAATAGTCGCTCAGGCCGAACAGCTCTGGTCGGGCGTTGCCGTTGGTAATCGCCACCAGCGGCCACTTCTCCGCCAGCTTCGCCAGCGTATCGTGGGTCTCCTGCGGGACATCGACGCGGCTACGCCAGTGGGCGAAGTGTTCCATCGCCGCATCGGCCCCCGCTTTCGCCGCGTCGGCGGAGAGGCCGGCGTTACGCATGCCTAACTCCAGCGCACGGTGGCGCCAGACGGTCACGTCGTGATAGATCTCAGGCTCGGATGCCAGCAGCGTCTGGCGCAGCTGATTAAGCTCATGGGCGTCGAACTGGCTGAGCGACGGATGGTAGCTGCGCACAAAAGCCAGCGACTCGTGCATCGTCCGGTCAATTACCGGGCGGTTATCATAAAGGGTATCGTCCAGGTCAAACGTCAGCGCGGAAATCTGGCCCAGAGGTCGGTAAAAACGCATTATTTCCCCCGTTTTGCGCGCGGATGCGCGGCATCGTACACCGAGGCAAGGTGTTGAAAGTCGAGATGGGTATAAATTTGGGTGGTGGAGAGGTTAGCATGCCCCAACAGCTCCTGCACACCGCGCAGATCGCCGCTGGACTCCAGCATATGGGTGGCAAAGGAGTGGCGAAGCTTGTGCGGATGCACATGGCTGTTCAGCCCCTGCTTAATGCCCCACTCGGCGAACCGCTTCTGTACGTTGCGCGCCGAAATGCGCTTGCCCAGTTTCGACAAAAACAGCGCGTCGTCGTCGGTACCGAACAGGCCGCGTAAATCCAGCCAGTGCTCAATCCACATCACGGCGTTGCGACCGATCGGCAAACGGCGCTCTTTGCTGCCTTTGCCCATCACCCAGACCTCGCCGCTTTCGAGATCGAGATGTTTGATATCAAGGTTGACCAGCTCGGACAAACGCAGCCCCGCGCCGTACATCACCTCCAGCATCGCCCGGTCGCGCACCGCCAGCGGATCGTTGAGATCGATATCCAGCAGCCGATTGACGTCATCGACATCGATATTTTTCGGCAGGTGACGGGGAATTTTCGGCGCGGCGATCCCTTTCGCCGGGTTGGCGCTGAGCTCGCCCTGGCCGACCAGCCAGTCGAAGAAACTGCGCAGCGCCGACAGGCGAAGCGCCAGGCTCGCCGGGCCTAACCCCGCGCGGCGACTGCGCACCGCAAAGCTTCGCACCTGAGCGGCATCGCACTGCGACCAGCTTTTCAGACCCGCCTCATCCGCCAGGGCGATCAGCGCGTCCAGCTGTCGCTGGTAATTCAGTAACGTGATCGGGCTGAGCTGACGTTCAACGCCCAGGTGGCGCAGAAAGCGGGCGACGGCGGAGAAGAGAGGAGAATCGGTCATGCGCGTTCAATCCAGCGCTCCAGCAGGCCGGGCAGCATCTGGGCAATCTCCTGCAGCAGCTGCGTCCCCTGTCCTGGCTGATAATGCTGCGCATCGCGGCTGCTAAAGAGCATCACGCCGGGGGCATTATCGCCGCCCAGCAGCGACATCGCCACTGACCCAATGGCTTTCGCCTCCGGCAGCACCACCAGCAGCTCCGGACCGTTGAGCGACCCAAGGTAGTGGCGCGCCTGGCCCAGACGTTGAATACGGATCGGCTCAAACGCCTGCCGGCTTAACGCCAGATGGGTAAACTTCGAAGGCGCGCCGAGGCGCCAGCTGTCAGGGAACAGGCGCACCGTGGCGCCCGCCAGCCCCAGCTCGCGCGCCCAGCGGTGAAGGCGGTTGAGCATATCGTCGAGGCTCTCCGCCGCCGCCAGCCGCGTTTGCAGCTGCAGCAGGCGCTGGAACAGGCTTTCATTGGCGACCGCCTGCTCCATCAGCAGCGACATATTCTCTTCCAGCACATGAATATGGTTACGCGCCCGCATCATATGCCACTCCACCAGCGAAATCGTACCGCGTACCGGATGCGGGACGCGGAGGTGTTCGACCTGGGCGGCATTACGAATAAAAAATTCAGGATGTTGCAACAGATAGTCCACCACGGCGCGATCGTCCAATGCGCTGGCGACCTCCTGTTGTTCTTCCCCGATTGGTTTCATAAATGAATAAATCCATCATAGACATGGGCCGCCGGGCCGGTCATAAACAGCGGCTGGCCCGGGCCTTTCCAGGCGATATCAAGACGACCGCCGGGTAATTCCACACGTACCGTTTCAGCGAGCAGCCCCTGCTGGATCCCCACCGCCACCGCGGCGCAAGCGCCGCTGCCGCAGGCCTGAGTTTCACCGGCGCCGCGTTCGTAGACGCGCAGACGGATATGGGACCGGCCGACCACCTGCATAAAGCCGATATTGGCGCGTTCCGGGAAACGCTCATGGCTTTCCATTACCGGGCCGAGGGTTTCCACCGCCGCCGTATCCACATCATCCACCTGGATAACGCAGTGCGGGTTCCCCATGGATACCACGCCGCACAATACTGTCTGCTCGGCGGCACGCATGATATAGGTCTTTTCCGCTTTGTTGGCGCGGAACGGCACCTGGGAGGGCTCGAAGTTGGGCTCGCCCATGTTCACCCGCACCAGATCGTCTTCCGTTACGCTTAATACCATACGGCCGTTGGCCGTACTCACGCGGATGTCACGTTTATTGGTCAGGCCTTTCAGCCGGACGAAGCGTGCGAAACAGCGCGCGCCGTTGCCGCACTGCGACACTTCGCTGCCGTCGGCATTAAAGATCCGGTAATGGAAATCCAGATCCGGATCGTAGGGCGGCTCCACCACTAACAGCTGATCGAACCCGACGCCAAGGTGGCGATCCGCCAGGCGGCGAATCAGCTCCGGCGAGAAAAAAACATTCTGCGTTACCGCGTCAACGACCATAAAATCGTTGCCAAGGCCATGCATTTTAGAGAACTGCATCATCTACTCCAGTTGCGCGGAACAGAACGTTATCGTTAGTAATTGACCTGGCTCGGACCACCGGTATCGCCACGATCGTTACGATCCGGCGTTGAGCTCTGAATGCCCGGGTTAACCGGTTTGGTCGGCGGCGGCGCAGTTTTGTCAGCCGGCGGGAAATAGAGAGGCCCTTTCAGACCGCAGCCGGTCAGGCTGAAGATCGCAAACAAAACGGCAAGCGTAGGAAAAACGTTTTTCATTGATAGTTGCCCGTGATTCATTCTTTCTGCTTTCTATCATCGCAGGAGAAGGCGTAAAAGCAAGCCTTTAGCATCTGACTGCGCGCGCTTTTGTTTCGCGCTATACTGCCGCCAATCTCAAAAATGCGGGACAGAATCATGAATGACAGTGAATTTCATCGCCTTGCCGACAGCCTGTGGATGACCATCGAAGAACGCCTGGACGACTGGGACGGCGATAGCGACATCGACTGCGAAATCAACGGCGGTGTGCTGACCATCAGCTTTGAAAACGGCAGCAAAATCATTATTAACCGTCAGGAGCCGCTGCACCAGGTATGGCTGGCCACCAAACAGGGCGGCTACCATTTCGATCTCAAAGGTGACGAGTGGATCTGCGATCGCAGCGGCGAGACCTTCTGGGATCTGCTGGAGCAGGCGGCAAGTCAGCAGGCCGGTGAGACGGTGAGATTCCGTTAATGACGTGTTTCCCCGGATGGCGGCGCATCGCGCCTCATCCGGGCTACCCGACGGCTCAGGTAGTCCCCAGGCCCGTACCGCCGGGCGACGAACGCAGGCACGGAGCCGCGACGCCTGACCCGGCCTGGGAAAGCGCGCCCCGATAAGCGTTACGAGTAGCGCTGCTGCAGCACCGGCGAGGCGGTAACGTCCTGGCTGGTGGGTATCGCGGCGGCAATCGCCTGAGTGCGGAAAGGGATCACCTGGGTGCGCCCATCCACCTCGACAATCTGATAGAACTGCGGCAGGTTGAAGTTGATAAAGCTGGAGCCGTAGGTAAAACGATCGTGCGATGACGAATAGAAGCGGCTGACGTCGCGCACCAGCTCCTCTTTGCTGCCCTCGCAGTGGTGATACACCTCAGCGCGGTTGCTCTCATCGAGAATATAGATGTTAAAGCCGCTGTCGTTGTTATCCGCGTCTTCAAAGAAGAACTGAATAATCCCTTCGCTGGCGAAGCCGTCCACAACCGCCGGCAGCTTAACGTGATTGGTTTCCACCTGCACCGACAGGCCGTGAAGCTTGTTGTGCGAGATAGCGCCGTAGAATTCAATGGCGTTTTCCAGCTTCTGCACCGAAACATTGAGACGCTCGAAGAACAGCCCCCAGGTCTGGCCGGAGACGCGCAGCGCTTTAAAGCGCCCGGTATCCTGGCGGGTACTGGAGAGACGCAGTTCGATGCACTCGGAGATCATCTGCTGTACGCGGGTACGGATCAGGCCGCGCAAGTGCTGGCTATAGCAGAACACCTCCACGCTGTCCGGCGGCGCGGCGTCCTGATGCATTTTACCGAGGATCGTTTTCAGCGCTTCGATCATCGCCTGCTCGCCGTTGAAATGCAGGGTACGCACTTCGTTCCACGAGTTGCGATACAGCAGGTCGACGCTGCCGATCAGGCATTTTTGCTCTTCGCCGAAGCTGAAAACATCAAGCTTACGGAAATCAAAGTGCACCACCTGATTGCGGAAGGCCGCCGTCGGGTCATATTCGAGGTTGACGATAATCGCCAGGTGGCGAATTTCGCATGGGCTGTATAGCGCTTTTGGCGTCGGCGCCGGCAGGCGCAGCGGGAAGTGGTGCGACACGTCGGCCACCATCTCCTGCAGCTTCGCCAGATCGACGATGCCGTTGCCCTTAATAAACAGGCGGGTGCGTGAGGTCAGCAGGCCGTTAAACCAGGCCCAGGCCACCAGCTTATTAAGATAACGGTTATATTCCAGCGGCTGATGGCTGATGATCGATTCCATATCCGGCGCGCGGTTATACAGATACCAACCGGTACGGTTGGCGCGACCCGGCGGCACGTGGATAAAGGTCAGATTCGGTTCCGACAGGTCCGGCGATATTTGCGGGTTCACCAGCGTCACTTTGCCCGGCAGCGCTTCAAAAGCCGCATACAGCTTACGCGTCAGCACGCCAATATCCTGCGGACTGGCGGAGACGCTGAGGTTATTGCGCCGCGCGAAGCGGATCAGATTACGATAGCTCTGCATCATCGCATCGAGCAGTTCGTTGTGCGCCTTGCGCACTTCATCAATTTTCCAGTTCGCGCGGTTGTCGAGCATCATCAGACGCTTTTCATCCCAGCCCCACGCGTTGACCAGCTGGCTGACGACTTCGCGACGCCAGCCGACGCAGGCGCGTTCGCGGCTGAGTTTTTCACACACTTTCAGATAGAAGCAGCGGCGCACCAGGTCGAGACGGGTTTCATCTTCGATGGCCTGCAGGTAGGTGGTGACGCGCTCCAGCATCATGCAGTACGGGTCGAGGCCGAAGGAGACGATCTCGCCATCGTGCAGGCGCTGTTTGATATCTTTCGCCAGCAGGCGGTTATTGGGGTATTCCCAGGAATAGGCTTCCAGCAGCAGCGTTTTCAGCACCGCTTTATAGGGGGAGTCGATACTCTTATACAGCTGCCACAGGCTGGCGCCGAAGTACTCTTCCGCCGACAGCGAGCTGAGGCCGCCGAGATCGAGCCACTCGTTTGGCGTCAGCACGCCCTGGGCATACAGCCCCATGACGTAATCGTCGTAATGCTCTTCTTCATCGCACGGCACCATATTCCACAGAATACGCTTGCCGGCGAGACGGACCGCGGTGCGGTAGAACTCATCGAGCAGTAAAATATGCTGGGTCGAACCGCAGTCTTCGCCGCCGAGGCTGCCGCTTTCGTTATGGCGGAAGCGGTTTTCATCGATCAGGAAGAAGCTGACTTCCACACCGAGCGAGGCCGCCCAGCTCTCAAGCAGGCTGCATTTTCGCTGCAGCAGCTGGCGCTCTTCGCTATCCAGCCAGGCCTGGTGACATACCCAGATATCCAGATCGGAAGAACAGCTCTGGCCGACGGAGGAGGTACTGCCCATCGAGTAGACGCCGGTGATCGGCAGCTCGCCTTTCGGCGGCTCCTGGGTCTGCATGCCGCGATGCAGTTCCAGTTCTTCAAGATAGTGGCGTTGGGTTTCATCAGGCGTGTAGAGGCAAATGCCACGGGGAACGTTACCGTCAAGGTAACCCGGCATCAGCGGGTGATGATAATGTAATAACGTTGGCAGTAGACTGTAAACCTGCTGGAAAGCGGGTCCCATGGCAGCAAGCGCGCGATCCACGCGCAGTTGGTTGATGGCATCCAGTCTCTGTTTCAGTGTCTCAATATAGAGGTACAAGACATATCGCCTGATGTTCAAAAACCCGAGGTACAATAGTACGGAGGATTTCAGTATTTCAACAAAAACCGTCACCATTCGTCGTCGGTGTGGTTGTGAAGAGCAGCGGACAGACAAATGGTTTAAAACGTGATCAATTTAACACCTTGCTCATTGACCGTAAAGAAAGATGCGCTACATACAAGTGTAGCACCGTTTATTACCTGTAAATTCCTCACTACGCCTCCGGCAACCGCCCACGCGCATGAAAGGTTAAAAAAGAGTGGGCCGGAGCTATCTCCCACATAAACCGTGAAAACTAACATCCGTAAGACAACAATGTTAGGATGGTTAGTGGTCGACAATGACGGTAACAAGCATGTTAGACAAAGTTTTGAAAATTGCCACACGGCAAAGCCCGCTTGCGCTATGGCAGGCGCAATATGTTAAAGCGCGCCTGGAACAAGCGCATCCCGGACTGAAGGTCGAGCTGGTGCCGATGGTCACTCGCGGGGATGTCATCCTTGATACTCCCCTGGCAAAGGTGGGTGGCAAGGGCTTATTTGTGAAAGAGTTAGAGCTTGCCATGCTCGAAGGGCGCGCCGATATCGCCGTTCATTCGATGAAAGATGTGCCGGTGGAATTCCCGGAGGGGCTGGGGCTGGTGACTATCTGCGAGCGCGACGATCCGCGCGACGCGTTTGTCTCCAATCGCTATGCCTCGATTGATGAACTCCCGGCCGGCAGCATCGTTGGCACGTCAAGTTTACGCCGTCAGTGCCAGCTGGCCGCCACCCGTCCGGATCTGGTGATCCGCTCTCTGCGCGGTAACGTCGGTACCCGACTGAGTAAGCTGGATAACGGCGAGTATGACGCCATCATCCTCGCCGCCGCCGGCCTGAAGCGCCTGCAGCTCGAGGCGCGAATTCGCCAGCCGCTGTCGCCTGAGCAATCTCTGCCGGCGGTCGGCCAGGGCGCGGTGGGCATCGAATGCCGTCTCGACGATGCATGGACCCAGGGGCTGTTAGCGCCTCTCAACCATACGGAAACGGCAGTGCGCGTTCGCGCCGAGCGGGCGATGAACACGCGTCTCGAAGGCGGCTGTCAGGTGCCGATTGGTAGCTATGCGGAACTGAAAGACGGTGAATTGTGGCTGCGGGCGCTGGTTGGCGCCCCGGATGGTTCGCAGATGGTACGCGGCGAACGGCGCGGGCCAGCAGAGCAGGCCGAAGCGCTTGGCATCTCGCTGGCGGAAGAGCTCCTGGATAACGGCGCCCGCGATATTCTCGCGGCAGTTTATGATGGAGAAGCCCCACGATGAGCATCCTGGTCACTCGTCCACTACCGCAAGGAGAAGCGCTGGTCAGCCGTCTGCGGGCCATGGGACGCGTGGCCTGGAGCTTTCCGCTGATAGAATTTACGCCCGGTCGGGAGCTTCCCGCGCTGGGCGACGCGCTTGCCCGCCTGGGGCCTGACGATCTGCTGTTCGCGCTGTCCCAGCATGCGGTGGAGTTCGCCCATGCCCGTCTGCAGCAACAGGGTATGCCCTGGCCCACTTCCCCGCGTTATTTTGCCATTGGCCGCACGACGGCGCTGGCCCTGCATACGGTCAGCGGGCAGCACATCCATTACCCGTTAGATCGGGAAATTAGCGAAGTCTTGCTACAATTACCTGAATTACAAAACATTGCCGGGAAGAATGCGCTGATCTTACGCGGCAATGGTGGGCGGGAACTCTTAGGCGCGACGCTGACCGAGCGCGGCGCCAGGGTCACATTTTGTGAATGTTATCAACGTAGTGCAAAGCATTACGATGGCGCAGAAGAAGCGATGCGCTGGCAATCTCGCGGGGTCACCACGCTGGTGGTCACCAGCGGCGAGATGCTGCAGCAGCTATGGTCGTTAATACCGCAATGGTATCGCGAACGGTGGCTCCTGCACTGCCGCGTTGTCGTTGTCAGCGAACGTCTGGCCCTTCAGGCCCGGGAGCTGGGCTGGCAGGAGATTCAGGTTGCCGATAGCGCCGACAACGATGCGCTGCTACGCGCATTACAATAACTCTCAACATTGGAAGCCATAATGACGGAACAACAAAATCAATCCGCCGTGGTTGAAGAGACCAGGGAGGCCGTGGAGACCACACCACAGCCAGAGAACACTGATAAGAAGAAGGCTGGCAACAAAACCAGCCTGGCGCTCAGCGCGATCGCTATCGCCATTGCGATAGCCGCCGGTATCGGCCTGTATGGCCTGAACAAACAGCAGGCCTCGCGTCAAAACGAAACCACCTCTGAATTATCAAGCCAGGTCGCGGCGCTGCAAAAAGCGCAGGAGAGCCAAAAAAGCGAACTGGAAGGCATTATCAAACAGCAGGCCGACCAGCTAAACGAAGCCAAACACCAGCAGGAGACGCTGGCCAAACAGCTGGACGAAGTCCAGCAAAAAGTGGCGATCATTTCCGGTAGCGACGCCAAAACCTGGCTGCTGGCCCAGGCCGACTTCCTCGTCAAGCTGGCGGGACGTAAGCTGTGGAGCGATCAGGATGTCACCACCGCCGCCGCGCTGCTGAAAAGCGCCGACGCCAGCCTCGCCGACATGAATGACCCAAGCCTGATCGGCGCCCGCCGGGCGATCACCGACGATATCGCCACCCTCTCCGCGGTGAACCAGGTCGACTACGACGGCATGATCCTCAAGGTTAATCAGCTGGCGAACCAAATCGATAACCTGCGGCTGGCGGATAATAACGATGACGATTCGCCGATGGATTCTGATAGCGATGAGCTCTCCAGCTCCATCAGCGAATGGCGCGTCAATCTGCAGAAAAGCTGGCAGAATTTTATGGACAGTTTTATCACCGTGCGCCGCCGCGATGAAACGGCGGTCCCGCTGCTGGCGCCGAATCAGGATATCTATCTGCGGGAAAATATTCGCTCTCGCCTGCTGGTCGCCGCGCAGGCAGTGCCGCGCCATCAGGAAGAGACCTGGAAACAGTCGCTGGATAACGTCTCGACCTGGGTACGCGCCTATTACGATACCGATGACGCCACCACTAAAGCCTTCCTTGAAGAGGTGGATAAGCTCAGTCAGCAAAGCATTACTATGACGGTGCCGGAAACGCTGCAGAGCCAGGCGTTGCTGGAAAAACTGATGCAGACCCGGGTGCGTAATCTGATGGCGCAGCCTGCCGTTTCCGCAGGCGGCGCGCCCTCGCCTGCACCTGCAGCACCGGCCGCCCCCGCTGCGCCGCAAGGAGAGTAACGCATGCTGAAAATTCTTTTACTCTTCGCACTGTTGATCGCCGGGATCGTGCTTGGCCCGATGATCGCCGGGCATCAGGGCTACGTCCTGATCCAGACCGATAATTACAATATCGAGACCAGCGTGACCGGGCTGGTGATCATCCTGATCCTCGCCATGGTGGTGCTGTTCGCCATTGAATGGCTGCTGCGCCGCATTTTCCGCACCGGGGCGCATACGCGCGGCTGGTTTGTCGGCCGTAAACGCCGTCGCGCGCGTAAGCAAACCGAGCAGGCGCTGCTTAAGCTGGCCGAAGGTGATTACCAGCAGGTTGAGAAGCTGATGGCGAAAAACGCCGATCACGCCGAACAGCCGGTGGTGAACTATCTGCTGGCGGCGGAAGCGGCCCAGCAGCGCGGCGATGAAGCGCGGGCTAACCAGCATCTGGAGCGCGCCACCGACCTAGCGGGCGATGACCTGATCCCGGTGGAAATCACCCGCGTTCGCCTGCAGCTGGCGCGCAATGAAAATCACGCCGCGCGTCATGGCATCGATAAGCTACTGGAAATCACCCCGCGTCATCCGGAAGTGCTGCGCCTCGCCGAACAGGCTTATACCCGTACCGGCGCCTGGCAGTCGCTGCTGGATATCATTCCGTCGATGGCGAAAGCTAACGTCGGCGATGAAGAGCACCGCGCCGCGCTGGAACAGCTGGCATGGGTTGGCCTGATGGACAAAGCGCTGGCCGACGGCGGCAGCGAGGGGCTGCGCGAATGGTGGCGCAACCAGAGCCGTAAAACGCGGGCGCTGGTGCCGCTGCAGGTGGCGATGGCCGAGCGCCTCATCGAGAGCGACGATCACGATACCGCGCAGCAAATTATTATTGATGGTCTGAAGAAACAGTATGACGACCGTCTGGTGATGCCGATCCCGCGCCTGAAGACCAATAACCCGGAACAGCTGGAGAAAGTACTGCGCCAGCAGATCAAAGCCGTTGGCGATCGTCCGCTGCTGTGGAGCACCCTGGGCCAGTCGCTGATGCGGCACGGCGAATGGCAGGAGGCCAGCATCGCCTTCCGCGCCGCGCTTAAGCAGCGTCCGGATGCCTTTGATTACGCCTGGCTGGCGGATGCTCTGGATCGTCTCCATCAACCGGAGGAAGCGGCTACCATGCGCCGCGATGGTCTGCTGCTGACGCTGCAGAATAACCCTCAGCAATAACCTCACCTGGCTGTCGCCTCCTGCGGGGCGATAGCCCTTCTACCCCGCCTTCCCGTTGACGATCCCCCTGAAAGAAAAAAACGCCTGCGCTGAAATCAGGGCAGGCGTTAAAACAGGTCTGTTTGACAACAAATTGGGTGCTTCACTCAACGTAATGTCCATGGTGTTTGATGAGGCATAAATGCGACATCTGTCAGTGGACGATAAGCACCGTAAGAACGGCTCTGCATCATTCCGGAGTTTATGAGGCACAAAGGCGAACATAAGAGATGGAATGAGCATCTACCCGATTATTATCGCACAGGATCCAGGGAAATTGCATCTACCACAGTGATGAATTGAGAGTTTTCCTGACGCGTATTCTTAAGCAAAGAGAAGATTTTTTATCAGCAAGATCAGGGAAATAAGTCATGGCAGGAAGTCACAGAAAACAAAAAACCCCGCCGAAGCGGGGTTCAAAATTGGTCGGCGAGAGAGGATTCGAACCTCCGACCCACTGGTCCCAAACCAGTTGCGCTACCAAGCTGCGCTACTCGCCGAAATACTGCTTTTTGAATTTTTAGTTCAATTCGTTAAAGTCGTGGTGCGAGGGGGGGGACTTGAACCCCCACGTCCGTAAGAACACTAACACCTGAAGCTAGCGCGTCTACCAATTCCGCCACCTTCGCAAATTCACAACTCTATCAAATAATGGGGTGGCTAATGGGATTCGAACCCACGACAACTGGAATCACAATCCAGGGCTCTACCAACTGAGCTATAGCCACCACTGCAAACCTTTTACGCGGTATTAAAACCACCGCAGCTCCAGCACCGGGTTAATGGTGCGCCCGACAGGATTCGAACCTGAGACCTCTGCCTCCGGAGGGCAGCGCTCTATCCAGCTGAGCTACGGGCGCTTAGCGCCGTTGCGGGGTCGGATAATACGGACTTCCTCCCCCGCTGTCTAGTGCCTTTTAAAAGAAAATTATCGTTTGCTCATGCTTTGTTCGTTTTGGCGCTTATTCAGCCGTATTATTGACTTGCCCCTGCCTTCCGAGGCCAAACACCTTATAAATCAGGGTAACGGCAGCAAGGAAAATAATGCCGACAAAGAGCGACATCCGGGTTTCATCATTCAGCCCCATCCCGACCAGCACGCAGATCAGGAAAGCCATGGTGAAATAGTTGGCCCACGGAAACAGCAGCGAACGGAACGGATGGCTGGCTATCGCTGCCCGATGTACGCGACGGAAACGCAGCTGACTAATCAGGATCACAAACCAGGGCACCATCCCCGGCAGGACGCTGGCGCTATAGACATAGACAAACACCCGTTGCGGATTAGGAATGATGTAATTCAGGCAGGAGCCTACCAGCAGGATCAGAATAGACAGCGCCACGCCGACGGCCGGAACGCCGTTGCGCGATACCTTACCGATCGCCGCCGGCAGCTGACGGTTCTTCGCCAGGGCGTACAGCATACGTCCGCAGCTGTACATCCCGCTGTTGCAGCCGGAAAGCGCCGCCGTCAGCACCACAAAGTTGATAATCCCCGCCGCGGCGGTAATACCGATTTTGGCAAACGTCAGTACGAACGGGCTGCCGTTGGAGCCGATTTGATCCCATGGGAAGATGGTGACGATAACGAAAATCGCGCCGACGTAGAAAATCAGGATCCGCCACAGCACTTTGCCCACCGCGCTGCGCAGTGTGACCTGCGGATTTTTCGCTTCACCAGCGGTAATGCCGATGAGCTCCACGCCCTGATAGGACGCGACCACGATACACAGCGCCGTCAGGAAGCCCTTCCAGCCGCCGGCAAAGAAGCCGCCATGTTCGGTCAGGTTGCCAAAACCGATGGAGTGGCCGCCGTTGCCAAAGCCGAAGAAAATGACGCCCAGGCCCACGACGATCATCACGATAATGGTGGTCACTTTAATCATGGCGAACCAGAACTCGATTTCACCGTACAGCCGGACCGCCGCGAGGTTAGCCAGCGCCACCAGCCCCACGGCAATTAACGCCGGGATCCACTGCGCCATCTCCGGGAACCAGAACTGCACATAGACGCCGATGGCGGTAATCTCAGAGATGCCCACCGCCATCCACATAAACCAGTACGACCAGGCGGTCAGGTAGCCGAAGAAGGGGCTCATATAGCGATGCGCATACACTGCGAAGGAGCCGGTGACGGGCTCAAGGAACAGCATTTCGCCCATTGAGCGCATAATGAAAAAGACGAATAGGCCAGCGATAATGTACGCCAGCAGCACGGAAGGCCCAGCCCACTTCAGGGTACTGGCCGCCCCCATAAACAACCCCACGCCAATCGTCCCCCCAAGGGCGATCAGTTCAATATGCCGGGCCTCCAGTCCACGCTGGAGCTCCGCTTTTTTCTCAGTCATATATCCTCTTGTGTTTGCCGTATTCCGGGTACTCCCGGTTATTGTTATTAACTGAACTCATAGCCTTGCCGACGCGCAGGTCTCCCCCCGCGCGTATGAAGCCTGCGAATGGTTAATGAATTTTATGGAAATGGCAAATAAAGTATCAGGCGAGTAAAGACATTAAACAGAAAATGGACACAAACTCGCCAGAATGCAGAGGAATATTAGAGTTTATTGGTGTAATGCCAACGTAAATATCGTAGCAGCCGGGCCTGCCTTTTAATCCGGCTCGGCTGGGAAACCAGGCGGTAAAACCACTCCAGCCCCAGATCCTGCCAGAACTTCGGCGCCCGATGAACGTGCCCGGTGAAAACATCGTAAGTGCCGCCGACGCCCATATACAGCGCGTGCGGGTACAGGCGCCGACAGTCGCGCATAAAGATCTCCTGACGCGGGGACCCCATGGCGACGGTGACGATTTTCGCCCCGCTGTCGCGAATGCGTTCGAACAATGCCTGCCGTTGCTCAGGCGCAAAATAGCCGTCCTGGCTGCCGACGATATTCACCTGCCAGCGCTGGCGCAGGCTGGACGCCGTCTGCGCCAGGACTTCAGGTTTACCGCCGACCAAAAACACCGGAGTGCCTTCAGCGCCGGCGCGCTGCATTAACGCTTCCCAGAGATCGGCTCCCGCCACGCGGGACACCTGGGCCTGCGGATATTTTTTACGCAGCGAACGTACCACGCTGATGCCATCCGCATATTTAAACTCCGCCGCCTCAATCAGCGCCCGCACCTCGGGGTTATCCTCTACGGCCAGCATTTTCTCGGCATTAATCGCCACCAGCGTCCCCTCCCGGAGAACGCCGTCGGCATATAAATAATCCAGAGCGTGCTGCATATCGCGCCAGCCTATGAGCTGCAGCCCTCTTAACAGGTACAACGGCGCGGAAATGGTCCCAGTCATGTCCATCCTTCTCAGACTTGCGGTTGCGAAAGCGGTTTTACGCGCTTATGAATCAGTCCCACGCTATCCAGGAACCAGTACAGCAGTTTCGCCGCCAGCAAGCAGATACCAAAGATCACGAGGAAAAACACCACGCGGGAGCCGAACGAATCCAGCCCCTCGCGCGCCAGCACTATCATGTTGAAGATAGCGCCGAAACAGAAACTATGCAGGATTGCCGCTTTATAGCGATTGCTCTCCCGGTTGCCGAGCTCATACAGCCAGTCGAACCATTTAATAATCAACCCGACCGCCACAGCGCCCAGCGGCACAAACCAGACGCCGCCCATCACCACCAGCGAGCCAATCAGCGTCGGCGAAATCGCCAGCCCCGAATGGTTGTTTAACACTTCCCAGGTGAAGTAGTTGGCGGTATTGAGCACCATCGTCGGACGACCGTGCCACATCCAGCTGGGGATAAAGACGTAGAAGTCGCGGATCATCGGCGCCAGCCCCTGGAAATCGATCTTGTCATAGTTTTGCAGCAGCAGCGCCAGGTTCTCCCACGGCGAGAAGGTATCGCGTGTGAGATAGAGGAAGGTATAAAACGCTTCGTCGCCGCTGACGTTCATCCCGTAGCGCTTCAGCGCCAGCCAGAACATGCCGACGATGCCCAGCACGCCCGCCGCAGCCAGCATCCACAAGCTGATCCAGCCGCGAATAATGCCGATAAACAGGAAGATGGCGAAGGCGATGATGATATTGGCGCGAGTCCCGCCGACGATAGCGTAGGTCAGCAGACCAAAGGCCACGGTGCTGACGAGGAAGAAAATCCACGCCTTATAATCCTGGCGCAGGAAATAGACCACCAGCATCGCCGGGATAAAGAAGTAGAAGAAGCGCTTCAACGCCACGCCGGAGACTTCAGCAGAGAAAATCTGGCTGTAGGAGTTGAGCTTAAACAGCAGGAAACCATTGTGGGCGAAGAAGATGCCGACGCACAGCAGCGCCAGCCCCATCAGTATGCCCCACGCCAGATGGGTTTCCACCCGGTTCATGGTAAACAGCGGCCGACGCGTAACCTCACGCGATGCCGGACGCAGCCGCGTTTTATAGGTCACGTAGTAGATCGCGTAGAAGCACACCGCGATCAGCAGCGTCTGCAGCAAAATCTCCGGCGGCGCCACGCTGACGTCAAAGCGGAACACCAGAATACTGGTCAGCGGGAAACCGAAGAAAAAGGTCAGCAGAAACAGCAACGAGAAAAAGACGTTGAAGTTGAAGCGTACCCGACGGAACTCAAACCAGGTGGCGGTGGCGATAAACAGCGTCGACAGCAGCCAGACCACCAGCAGCCCGCTAAATTGCATTAACGTCATGCCTGCCCCTCCGCCGCTAACCGTAGCGCCCGCTGCCAGCCCGTCAGATAGTTCGGCCGGAAGAAAGCGATACCCGACTTATCCACGCTCGCCAGCTGGCGCTGCGCTTCGCGCACCACGCTGACGTCCAGCGCATCGCTGGTGAACAGCACCGGCACATGCTGCTCGGTCATATCCTGCCAGAATGGGTTTTCGCGGTTGAGCACGCAGGGAATGCCCGCCTGAATCAACAGGCACAAGGTGCCGATCCCCTGCTGACGCGCAAACAGGAAATAGCCCAGATCGCAGCGGCGCAGCAGCGCCAGATAATCATGAAACTCAAGCTTCTCGCTGAGGATCTGCAGATGCTCGCGACTAAACAGCGCCGCCCCCGCCTCACGAACCTCATTGATATAGGCCTCGTTATTCGCCGGATAGCCCATCGGCACGATGACGTTTACCGTATCGCCAAACTGCTGATGGATAGCCTTCAGCGCGGCAATATGTTCATTGCTGCGATCCCCGGAGTTGCCCACCAGAATGGTCAGCGTGTCGCCACGCGGCGCGTTTTCGGCCAGGGTATTCAGCGCCGGATCCATACGGGTCGGGAAGTAGAGCAGTTCGCCCGGAACACGCGGATGGCGGTTAGCGAACCAGCTAAGATCGCCGCGGGTGGCGAAAACGCGCCCTACCCGCCCCTGCGCCAGGCGGCGCAGCGGATAGAACAGGCGGAACTTCAGGCTGGTCGCGTTTTCATACAGATCCGCCCCCCAGATATGCCAGTTAAACTGCGATGGGCGGATACCGCCGCTCAACAGCGCCAGCCACAGGCCGGTATTGAACTGGCCGTGGAAGAAAAAGCGCTGCTGACGGGTGGCTTTGGCTTGCGCAATCACCGCCTGCGCCAGCGACTTCTTCCCCGGATAGCAGGTGATGTCCAGCGCCGGATACCCATCACGCACGCTGGCCTCATCACCGACGACCATAAATCTCCTGGCCTGCGGATCGGCGGCCAGTTCGTCGTTAAAGAACCGCAGTACGGTCTGGTTATGATGCGGGATATCCGATCCCAGTACATGTATCAGTGCTGTCATGCCCGTTTACGCCAGAGTAAAAACACGCCACTACAAAGGGCGAAATAAACAATATAAGTGGCCATATACGCCTGCGCCGCGCCAACCGCGCCGTGCGCCGGTATAAGCCAGTGTGAAAATGCGGTCAGCAGCGTGAACTGGCTGATTTCCGTCAGAATATAAAAACGCAGCGACGCTTTAGCGATCACCAGATAGCCATAGACGTAAGCGCCTACTTTTAAAACGTCGCCCACCAGCTGCCAGGCGAACAGGTCACGCATCGCGGTAAAGCGATCGGAAAACAGCAGCCAGATGGCAAAATCGCGCAGCAGCCAGACCGTCAGGCTTGCCGCCGCCACTGCCGGCAGGACGAATTTCAGCGACTTGACTATCTCGCGGGTGATATCCGTTTTGGCGCTCAGCCGCGACAGCGTCGGCAGGAGATAGACGCTGAACGAGGCGGTAATAAACTGCAGATAGGCATCGGAGATACTGCTCACCCCCTGCCAGATACCGACCGCCTCCCAGCCATAATGCGCCGCCAGCAGATTACGCATCATCACATAAGCCACCGGCAGGGTCACTGAGGTTATCAGCGCCATCAGAGTAAATTTAGATAGCCGTCCCGCCAGACCGTTATCCCAGCGCGGACGCAGGGCGCTCAGCGGAATATTACCCCGCCGCCAGAGCATGATGCCCGCCGGGATCACCACCAGCGCCGGCACTAACGCCAGCCCCAGCAGCGCCCCCTGGTAACCACCGAAGTAGTAACAGGCATAATAGGCCACCACGCCAATCAGGCTGCCGGCAATCAGCGAGAAGGCGTTTCCCGCCGCATCGCGAAAGCCTTTCATCAGCGCCAGCAGGAAGTTCGCCCAGGCGATCCCCATCTGCACCAGCGCCACCAGCCGTACCAGATTCTGATAATGAGTATGACCGAACAGCCCCTGGCTTATCGGCGCCGCCGCCAGTAAAAACACCAGCGCCAGCAGCGTGGAAAAGCCAAGCACCATCGCCGACGAGGTGCCCACCACCTGCTTCAGGCGCGGGGGATCGTCGTGATGCTGAGCCACCAGCTTCGTGACGCCGTTAAATATCCCGGCCCCGGCCAGCACGCCGAGCACGGTGACCAGTTGCCGGAAGTTACCGGCCTGACCAACGCCCGCGGGCCCAAACGAGACGGCCAACAGCTTGACGACCAACAGCCCGGCGCCGATTTTGACCAGCGTCGAGGCCGCCGTCCACAATGAGGCTTTTGCTAACGACATATCAGGAGAAGTAGCTCAGCAGTGAGTTAATCACCGTCCGCTGGTTCACCACAGACAGATTGTAAAACAGCGGCAGGCGCACCAGGCGCTCGCTCTCCTGGGTGGTATAGCGGTCTTCACCGTGGAATTCGCCGAAGTGTTCGCCTGCCGGACAGCTGTGCAGGGGAATGTAATGGAATACCGCGAGGATCTCCGCCTCTTTCAGCCAGGCGATAAGCCTGCTGCGATCCTCGATATCGCGCAGCTTAATGTAGAACATGTGCGCGTTTTGCCCGCAGTCAGCCGGGACCGTCGGCAGTTCAATACGTCCCGCGCGGGCCAGCGGCAGCAGCGCGTCATAGTAATTCTGCCACAGCGCCAGACGCTGCTGGTTGATGCGCTCCGCCGCTTCCAGCTGCGCCCACAGATAGGCAGCCTGCAGGTCGGACATCAGATAGCTGGAGCCAATGTCCCGCCAGGTATATTTATCCACCAGACCACGAAAGAACTGGCTGCGGTTGGTGCCTTTTTCGCGAATGATCTCCGCACGTTCCACCAGCGTGCGATCGTTGATCAGCGTCGCCCCGCCCTCACCGCCGGCGGTGTAGTTTTTAGTTTCATGGAAGCTGAAGCAGCCGATATGGCCGATGGTGCCCAGCGCGCGCCCCTTGTAGGTGGACATCACCCCCTGCGCGGCGTCTTCCACCACGAACAGGTTGTACTTGTCGGCGATGGCCATGATGGTATCCATCTCGCAGGCTACGCCGGCATAGTGCACGGGGACGATCGCCCGGGTTTTATCGGTGATAGCGGCTTCGATTAACGTTTCATCGATATTCATCGTATCGCGACGGATATCGACGAAGACGATTTTCGCCCCGCGCAGCACAAAGGCATTGGCGGTGGAGACAAAGGTATAGCTGGGCATAATCACTTCGTCGCCCGGCTGGATATCCAGCAGCAGCGCGGCCATCTCCAGCGAAGCCGTGCAGGAAGGGGTTAGCAGGGCTTTTGCCGTGCCAAAACGCTGCTCCATCCACTGCTGGCAGCGGCGCGTAAAGCCGCCGTCGCCGCACAGCTTGCCGCTGTTCATCGCAGACTGCATGTAATCAAGCTCGGTTCCAACCACCGGCGGCGCGTTAAATGGGATCATGGGGTCACCTGTATAGCCAGTAGGCGGTGCTTTCCACATTAGCACCGCTGAGAATATAACGTTTAAGCGCGGCGGTGTTGCCCATCTGGGTCGCCACCCGCAGTGTAGAAAGTCCGCGCGAAGCGGCCCAGTACCGCGCCGCCTGCATCAGCTGCGCCCCGGCGCCGCGTCCGGCCAGCAGGCCGATACGCGCCTCGGTGGCATTGAGCTGGCGCAGAGAGACAAAGGCGCGAATATCGCCCTCTGGATGGCGGTAAATCAGGCACTGATGATCGAAGGTGCCGCGCACCGCATTTTCAATCCACTGGGCATAGAAGCGGCCGCTGGCGTCGGCAGCATACCAGGGCGCGCGAAAGCGGCTCATCGCAAAGGCCTGCGCCGCCTGCTCGCGCAGTGGCGCAATATCCGCCTCCACGGCGACGTCGGCGCCCGCATCCGCAGGGTTGCCCACCGGTAGCGCCAGATCGACCTCGCCTTCCACCAGCTGAAAACCCAGCTGCTGCAGCGCGTCGAGCCGGACGGTGTCGCTGGCGGCTACCTTCGCCTGCACTCGCGACCACCCCGCCAGCGCCTCAGGCGTCAGCCGCGGCGCATGCTCGTCAAAGTGAACGACGGCGCTGTTAACGGCAAAGAAGCGGTTCTCCCACTCCAGGGGATCAATACTGGCGCGGACGGGCACGGAGCAGATCCAGCAGATATTGGCCGTAGCCGGTTTTTTCCAACCGCTTCGCCGCGTGTTTGACGCCGTCGTCGTCCAGCCAGCCGTTGCGCCAGCCGATCTCTTCCAGACAGGCGATTTTGAAGCCCTGACGCTTCTCGACGGTCTGCACGAACATGCTGGCCTCGATCAGGCTATCGTGGGTGCCGGTATCCAGCCACGCAAAGCCGCGTCCAAGCAGTTCGACGGTCAGTGCGCCATCTTCAAGGTACATCTGGTTGATGGAGGTGATTTCCAGTTCGCCGCGCTCGGATGGCTTGACCCGTTTGGCGTACTCCGCCACCTTGCCATCGTAGAAATAGAGACCGGTGACCGCCCAGTTCGACTTCGGCTGCTTCGGCTTCTCTTCCAGCGACAGCGCGCGAAAGTTGTCATCAAACTCCACCACGCCAAAGCGCTCAGGATCCATCACCTGATAGCCAAAAATCGTCGCCCCTTCCGTGCGGGAAGCCACGCTGCGCAGCTTGGGGCTGAAGCTCTGGCCGAAGAAGATGTTGTCGCCTAACACCAGGCACGCCGGTTCGCCGTTAAGAAAGGCTTCGCCGATGATAAACGCCTGGGCTAAACCATCCGGCGTCGGCTGTACGGCATAGTGCAGCGCAATGCCAAACTCTGAGCCATCGCCGAGCAGGCGCTGGAAATCGCGCAGATCGTCCGGCGTGGTGATGATCAGGATCTCACGGATCCCGGCCAGCATTAATACCGACAGCGGGTAGTAGATCATCGGCTTATCGTAGATCGGCAACAGCTGCTTCGACACGCCGCGGGTGATGGGATGCAGTCGCGTTCCGGAACCCCCCGCCAGAATAATACCTTTCATCATTACCCCCAGAGATGATTAGCCTTGCAGTCCAAGACGCTCGCCCTGATAGCTTCCGTCCTGAACCTGGCGCCACCATGTCTCGTTCGCCAGATACCACGCCACGGTCTTACGCATACCGGAAGTGAAGGTCTCAGCCGGCGTCCAGCCCAGCTCACGGGCGATCTTCGAGGCATCAATGGCATAGCGCAGATCGTGGCCCGGGCGATCGGCAACAAAGGCGATCAGGTCGCGATAGTGCGCCACGCCCTGCGGCTTATGCGGCGCCAGCGCTTCGAGCAATTCGCAAATGGTTTCCACCACCTCGATGTTTTTACGCTCGTTATGACCGCCGATATTGTAAGTCTCGCCCGGTTCGCCGCGGGTCGCCACCAGATACAGCGCTCTGGCGTGATCTTCCACGTACAGCCAGTCGCGGATCTGCTGTCCATTGCCATACACTGGCAGCGGCTTGCCTGCCAGCGCGTTGAGGATGGTCAGCGGGATCAGCTTCTCGGGGAAGTGATACGGGCCGTAGTTATTCGAGCAGTTGGTGATAAGCGTCGGCAGGCCATAGGTCCGCAGCCAGGCACGCACCAGGTGGTCGCTGCTGGCTTTCGAGGCCGAATAGGGGCTGCTTGGCGCATAGGGCGTGGTCTCGGTAAAGAAATCATCGCTGCCGTGCAGATCGCCATACACTTCATCGGTGGAGATGTGATGGAAGCGAAACGCCGATTTTTGCGCCGTATCCAGCGTATTCCACCAGCTACGGGCCGCCTCCAGCAGCGTATAGGTGCCCACGATATTGGTTTCAATAAATGCCGCCGGGCCGTCAATCGACCGATCGACATGGCTTTCCGCCGCCAGGTGCATCACTGTATCCGGTTGATACTGCACGAAAATACGGTCCAGCTCGCCGCGGTCGCAGATATCCACCTGTTCAAAGGCGAAACGCGCATCCTGCGCCACCGGCGCCAGCGACATTAAATTGCCGGCGTAGGTCAGTTTATCCACCACCACCACGCGATCGGCGGTGTGCTGGATAATCTCCCGCACTACCGCCGAACCAATGAAGCCCGCGCCGCCGGTGACCAGAATGGTTCTCACCGCCACACTCCTTTGGTGTCGATGATATACGCCTGGGTGACGCTGTCGCCGCTAACGGCTTTAAATTCATTGTGATCGACCAGCATCACCAGCACGTCGGCGCTGGCCAGCGCCGCATCGAGGGTCGCCAGCGTACACAGACCGTCGAGTTTCTTCGGCAGCGCGTGAATGTTGGGCTCAACTACCTGCGTCGTGCCGCTGTGCCAGCGGGCAATCTGCGCGGCAATTTCCATTGCCGGGCTTTCGCGCAGGTCGTCAATATTCGGCTTAAAGGCGAGGCCAAAACAGGCAATGGTCAGTTCGCTGGCCCGTTTGTTGGTGGCATTCAGGCAGTCAGCTACCTGCGCCTTCACCTGTTCGATAACCCATTCCGGCTTGTGGTCGTTGACCTCACGGGCCGTGCGGATCAGACGCGCCTGCTGCGGGTTTTGCGCCACGATAAACCACGGGTCGACGGCGATACAGTGGCCGCCGACGCCCGGTCCCGGCTGCAGGATATTCACTCGCGGATGGCGGTTCGCCAGGCGGATCAGTTCCCAGACGTTAATGGCCTGATCGGCGCAAATCAGCGACAGCTCGTTGGCAAAAGCGATGTTGACGTCGCGGAAGCTGTTTTCCGTCAGCTTGCACATCTCGGCGGTACGCGAGTTGGTCACCACACATTCGCCTTCGAGGAAGATTTTATACAGCTCGCTGGCGCGAGCGGAGCAGACCGGCGACATGCCGCCGATAACGCGGTCGTTTTTAATCAGCTCGACCATCACCTGGCCGGGCAATACCCGCTCCGGGCAGTAGGCGATATTCACGTCCGCCGCTTCACCCACCTGCTGGGGAAAGCTGAGGTCCGGGCGCATCTCCGCCAGCCACTCAGCCATCTGTTCGGTCGACCCGACCGGCGAGGTGGACTCGAGGATCACCAGCGAGCCTTTCTTTAACGTCGGCGCAATGGATTTAGCCGCCGACTCGACAAACACCATATCCGGCTCGTGGCGATCTTTAAACGGCGTCGGCACGGCAATCAGGTAGGCATCCGCTGCCACCGGGGTGGTGGTGGCGCTTAAATATCCCTGCTCGACCGCGGTCTTCACCACGCTCGCCAGATCCGGCTCCACGATATGAATCTCTCCACGGTTAATGGTCTCCACGGCATGTTGATTGACATCAACGCCGACCACCCGCTTCTGCCGGGAGGCGAACGCGGCAGCGGTTGGCAGCCCGATATAGCCAAGGCCAATCACTGAAATGGTAGAAAAACTCATAGCGTTACCTGATTATTTTTAAGTGCAGACAAAATTCGACGACATGCTTCGCCATCGCCATAAGGATTATGCGCGCGGCTCATCGCCTGGTATGCGGCATCATCCTCCAGCAGTCGCGTGACTTCCGCCACGATGCGCTGGCTGTCGGTGCCCACCAGACAGACGGTACCGGCGGCCACCGCTTCCGGACGTTCGGTCATATCGCGCATGACCAGCACCGGTTTCCCCAGGGAAGGCGCCTCTTCCTGAATACCACCGGAATCGGTCAGGATGAGCCAGGCCCGATCCATCAACCAGACGAACGGCAGGTAGTCCTGCGGTTCAATCAACATCACGTTGTCGATATGGCCGAGAATACGGTTCACCGGTTCGCTGACGTTAGGATTCAGGTGAACCGGATAGACAATCTGCACCTCAGGGTGGGTATGGGCTATCTCCGCCAGCGCCTGGCAGATCTGCTCAAAGCCGAGCCCAAAGCTTTCCCGCCGATGGCCGGTAACCAGAATCATTTTTTTACCGTGGCTAATGAAAGGATAGCGCTGCAGCAGGGTCTCCCGTAGCGCTTCATCGCCCAGAACGCGATCGCGCACCCAGAATAGGGCATCGATGACCGTATTCCCGGTCACCGTGATGCGACTGTCGGCAATGTTTTCCCGCAGCAGATTCTGCCGCGAGGTTTCCGTAGGGGCGAAATGGTAGGTCGCCAGATGCCCGGTCAGCGTACGGTTGCCCTCTTCCGGCCACGGCGAACTTAAATCGCCGGTCCGCAGACCCGCCTCTACATGGCCCACCGGTATGCGCTGGTAAAACGCCGCCAGGCTCGCCGCCATCGTGGTGGTGGTATCGCCATGCACCAGCACCACGTCGGGTTTAAACGACTCCAGAACCGGCTTCAGCCCCTCAAGAATACGGCAGGTGATCTCGGTGAGCCCCTGCCCCGGCTTCATGATGTTGAGATCGTAGTCCGGGGTGATGGAGAATAGTTTCAACACCTGATCGAGCATCTCCCGATGCTGCGCGGTCACGCATACTTTCGCCTCAAAATGAGGATCCTTTGCCAGCGCATGGACCAGAGGAGCCATCTTGATGGCTTCCGGCCTCGTGCCAAATACAGTTAGTACTTTCACATCGATTCTCTTCGATTAGGCGATGAAGGTCATTTGCCCTTCACCACAGGCCGCAATCACAGGACACGACGACGCGATAACGCCACGCCTGCGCCGATGAGCGCACCCACAATCCCCCACATCACCATCAGAAATACACGGCGCGGGCTATCGCGTTTTACAGGTTCTTCCGGCGTTCGCAAATACCGGTAAGTCTGAAAACGCGGATCCAACATTGGACCGACGTTCAACGTGCTCAGCATGGCGCGATTCTGGTCGTAATCGAGGTCATATTCCGGTCCGACGGCCTGCAGATTTTCCAGTCTGGCCTGCAGCATCGGCCTGCCCAATAAAAATAGCTCTGAATCCGGCAACTGATCGGCAGGAACATCCGTTTCGCTGCGCGAAATATTATGCTGCTGAGCGACCTTCAACGCTTGCTCGACGCTGTGGGTCCGGCGGTTGAAAATAGCCTCGGCCACCTCTTCCTGGCGCTTCACCTGCGCCTTCATTTGTACCGTCCGCGCCGCCCAGGCGCCTTTGAGCTCGTCGTTAAGATGGCCGGCCGCCCGCTGGCTGGCGAAAGCCACATACTGGCGCAGCAAATTATTGGCATCCTGCCCGGTCTCGGCGGTCAGTTTGACGCTGTCGTTGACGCTCTTGGCCGCATCACCTGGCATAAACTGGATATTGTTAATTAATTCATCCAGCATCGCCGCATCGGCGCGAGCATTACCCGACTGTCGCTGCTTGTAGTAGTCCGTTTGCAGCCAGAAATCACGCCGGGTATCCCAGGAGGCCAACTGCATGATGAACTCTTTATACGCTTCATCCATGGCGGAAGGCTGATCCACCGAGGCCAGGTCGGCTTTGATATCCAGATTGCGTAAGAACTGCTGCTGGGAATAGTACCCCCCCAACATGTTGACAGTAGGCCGATCGGTGATCGCCGTGGCGCTCCACTCCTGGCGAGCAAAGAAGGTGTACACCAACACGATAGCGGCGAAGAGTACAGCACCGCCGACTATCCAGCCTTTTCCTGCCCATAAAGCGCGAAACAGCCCGCGAATATCCAGCTCGTTCTCAACGTTCACTGATTGTGCTCCCGGTAATGGTTGAGTCATCACATCCCCAGCTTTACTTGGTTAGTTTCGGATTATTGCCGCTGTGTCGCCGAATTCTGCGTCTGATGCGCTTAACCAGACGCGCCACTTTCCAGGCGCGCTTAATACAGTAGCCATAAAGGAAGAAGGCCACCAAAAAGAGAATTAACATCACCCATTCCGGCACAATGCGGGTATATTCCGCCGCGACGCCAACCAGCGCCAGCAGGGCAGCGGCCAGGGTGATCAGGACGAACGCCTGGCGGGAAGTAAACCCGGCGCGCATGATCAAATGATGAATATGCTGCCGGTCCGGTGAGAAAGGACTCATGCCTTTACGCAGGCGGCGATACATAATCGCCACCATATCCATCAACGGGATAGCGATAATCCACAGCGCGGTGACCGGGCTGATGGGATGCGTTTTACCTTGTGTGGTTTCCAGCAGGATCCAGATGATGGTGAAGCCAATCATGGTGCTGCCGGCGTCACCCATAAAAACTTTATAGCGGCGGCCGAGGGCGCCAAGATTAAGAAGAATATAGGGCAGAATGGCGGCGATCATCGCAAAACACCACATCGCCAGGCTGTACTGACCGTCAAACCAGAGGATGATCCCGGTCGCCGCAAAGGAGACGGATGACAGGCCGCCGAGCAGGCCGTCAATCCCATCGACCATATTAAACGCGTTGATGGCGGCCCAGACGGCAAACAGAGTGAGGAAGAAGCCGAAAGGCCCCAGCACCAGCTCCCACGAGCCAAAAATAAAGCCCAGACTACTCAGATGCAGATTCCCTGCCATCATCATAATCACGGCGATCGCGGCCTGAATGACCGCGCGAATTTTCACGCTGATGTCGAAGCGATCGTCCAGCGCGCCAACCAGCACCAATACCCCCGCACAGGCCAGATACAGCGAGGCGTGAGGAATATAATAATCGGCGATGGCGAAGGTGAAACAGATGCCTGCATAAACTGAGATACCACCGACCAACGGAATCAACCCCTGATGCCGTTTGCGATAGTTTGGTTTATCCACTAACCCAATCTTTTTTGCCACTTTCCGCGCGACAAAAATAAAGAGGGTCGTGAATAAGAAAATACTGATTAATTCAGTAATAGCAGTGAGTAAATTCACAACGCATGTGCTCTCAGCATAGTTAATCCGGGAAGTATAGCGATGATGCCCCAACTCCAGAAGGGGAAAAGCAGAACATTACAAATTTATTGTATAGATTTTAGTCTGTTAAAGCTGTCTCCGCCTGCTGTCCGGCGCCATTATACGACAACTTTCGTCCCGCTTTCTCTGTCTCTGGATCATACAAATCCCAAAATGAAAACGCCACGCAAAGGCGTGGCGTTTTTGGCTTTTTTTACCTTACGAGCGCTTCATCATATCGAAGAAGTCATCATTCGTCTTAGTCATTGCCAGTTTATTAATGAGGAACTCCATCGCGTCGATCTCACCCATCGGATGGATAATTTTGCGCAGGATCCACATTTTCTGCAGCTCTTCCTGAGTGGTGAGCAGCTCTTCTTTACGCGTACCGGAACGGTTGTAATCGATAGCCGGGAAGACGCGTTTTTCGGCAATCTTACGAGAGAGGTGAAGCTCCATGTTACCGGTGCCTTTAAACTCTTCGTAGATAACTTCATCCATTTTGGAGCCGGTGTCGATCAGCGCCGTGGCGATGATGGTCAGGCTGCCGCCCTCTTCGACGTTGCGCGCCGCACCGAAGAAACGCTTCGGACGGTGCAGGGCGTTGGCGTCCACACCACCGGTCAGCACTTTACCGGAAGCCGGGACCACGGTGTTGTAGGCGCGCGCCAGACGGGTAATGGAGTCAAGCAGGATGATAACGTCTTTCTTGTGTTCAACCAGACGTTTCGCTTTCTCGATAACCATCTCAGCAACCTGAACGTGACGGGATGCCGGTTCGTCGAAGGTGGAAGCAACCACTTCACCTTTCACCAGACGCTGCATCTCGGTCACTTCTTCCGGACGTTCGTCGATCAGCAGCACCATCAGCACGCAGTCCGGATGGTTGTAAGCGATGCTCTGCGCGATGTTCTGCAGCAGCATGGTTTTACCGGCTTTCGGCGGCGCGACGATCAGACCACGCTGACCGCGGCCAATCGGGGAAGCCAGATCCAGTACGCGAGCGGTTAAGTCTTCGGTAGAACCGTTACCACGCTCCATACGCAGACGAGAATTCGCGTGCAGCGGCGTTAAGTTCTCGAACAGGATCTTGTTACGGGCGTTTTCCGGCTTGTCGTAGTTAACTTCGTTAACTTTCAGCAGCGCAAAGTAACGCTCACCCTCTTTCGGAGGACGAATCTTACCGGAAATGGTGTCACCAGTGCGGAGGTTGAAACGGCGGATTTGGCTGGGGGATACGTAGATGTCGTCAGGGCCGGCGAGGTAGGAGCTGTCTGCGGAGCGGAGGAATCCAAATCCATCCTGCAGTATCTCCAGTACGCCGTCGCCAAAGATATCTTCGCCACTCTTCGAATGCTGCTTGAGGATGGCAAAAATAATATCCTGCTTACGCATACGAGCCAGGTTTTCCAGCCCCATATTTTCGCCGAGAGTAATCAGCTCAGAAACCGGCGTATTCTTTAATTCGGTAAGATTCATAGTGGTGTGGGTTCTTAAACTCGGGGTAAATCTCGAACTTAATGTTGTGAATGGTATGGCAGGAACTTCCATGCCTGTTAACGGCCTTCATCTCGTGTCTGTACGTCGCCTGGTCACAGGAAAGAACGCAGAACTGAAACGACTAGACGGAATGAGTGAAAAGCCCGGAATTAATAGCTTCACGCGCGTTTTTTGCGGGATGCTTCGGGTAAAACAAGATTCAAACAAGGTATGTTTAAAACGAAGTCTGTGGATTAACTTAGCACGACTCCAGCCGGGCGTCCAGAGTTCCGCAAAAAATAGGAATCTGGACGCCGGAACAGCAATTCGCTTACGCCAGGTTGGCGTCGAGGAACTCTTTCAGCTGACCCTTGGACAGTGCGCCGACTTTGGTGGCCGCTACTTCGCCGTTTTTGAACAGCAGCAGGGTTGGGATGCCGCGAATGCCGTACTTCGGCGCGGTGCCCGGGTTCTGGTCGATGTTCAGCTTAGCTACGGTCAGTTTGCCCTGATACTCTTCAGCGATCTCATCCAGAATCGGGGCGATCATTTTGCACGGACCACACCACTCTGCCCAGAAATCGACGAGGGTCAGCCCGTCAGCCTTGAGTACGTCCGTGTCAAAACTGTCGTCAGTCAGGTGAATAATTTTATCGCTCATATTTAACTCCACAGGAATAAGCCTGGTGTGTTGGTGTCGTAGCCATCAACGACGCGCTGCGGCTACGTTATGCACGCTATTCTTCAGGATACCTCAATTCTCTGGTCTGCCAACTGGCGCGATCCCTCATGGACCCACCCTTTGACGCCAGGGTCACCTGAACGCGCACTGCATATTGCAGATTTATCGCTCCCGGCTCGCTTAGTGGTCTAAGCTATCCTGGATTCGTTCAGTTACCGTAGACGTACCTTGAATAATTTCGTACACCGCCAACGAAAGGTTGACGTTATTTCACCGGATACGCTTTCTTAATGCAATAGTTAGCTGATATTCTACCACACTATGAGCAAAACACATTTAACAGAACAGAAGTTTTCCGACTTCGCCCTGCACCCGGCAGTCATTGAAGCCCTTGAAAAGAAAGGGTTTCATAATTGCACACCTATTCAGGCCCTCGCCCTTCCGCTGACGCTGGAAGGCCGCGATGTCGCCGGGCAGGCGCAAACCGGTACCGGTAAAACGATGGCGTTCCTGACGTCGACGTTTCATTATCTTCTCTCTCACCCGGCTATCGCCGATCGCCAGGTTAACCAGCCGCGCGCGCTGATTATGGCGCCGACGCGTGAACTGGCGGTACAGATCCACGCGGACGCTGAACCGCTGGCGCAGGCCACCGGTCTGAAGCTGGGTCTGGCTTACGGCGGCGACGGCTACGATAAGCAGCTGAAAGTGCTGGAAAGCGGCGTCGATATTCTGATCGGTACCACCGGTCGTCTTATCGATTACGCGAAGCAAAACCACATTAACCTCGGCGCCATTCAGGTCGTCGTGCTGGACGAAGCCGATCGCATGTACGATCTCGGCTTTATTAAAGATATCCGCTGGCTGTTCCGCCGCATGCCGCCGGCCACTCAGCGTCTGAACATGCTGTTCTCCGCGACGCTTTCTTATCGCGTACGCGAACTGGCGTTCGAACAAATGAACAACGCCGAGTACGTTGAAGTCGAGCCGGAACAGAAAACGGGCCACCGTATTAAAGAAGAGCTCTTCTACCCGTCCAACGAAGAAAAAATGCGCCTGCTGCAGACGCTGCTGGAAGAAGAGTGGCCCGATCGCGCCATCGTCTTCGCCAATACCAAGCATCGTTGTGAAGATATCTGGGGCCATCTCGCCGCCGACGGCCATCGCGTAGGTCTGCTGACCGGCGACGTGGCGCAGAAAAAACGTCTGCGGATTCTCGAAGAATTTACCCGCGGCGACCTTGATATTCTGGTCGCGACTGACGTTGCCGCTCGTGGCTTGCACATTCCGGCCGTGACCCACGTCTTTAACTACGATCTGCCGGACGACTGCGAAGATTACGTTCACCGCATTGGCCGTACCGGTCGCGCTGGCGCCAGCGGTCACTCCATCAGCCTCGCCTGCGAAGAGTATGCGCTGAACCTGCCGGCTATCGAAACCTATATTGGTCACTCAATTCCGGTCAGCAAGTACAACCCGGACGCGCTGATGACCGACCTGCCTAAGCCGCTGCGCCTGACCCGTGCGCGTCCAGGCAACGGCCCGCGCCGCAGCGGTCCACCGCGCAATCGTCGTCGTTCAGGTTAAGAACTCTATGCTATACGCTCAATCATTCAGAATCTGCCAGGGCGCGTTTCCCCGGCAACCCGCTCAGTTACACGGATTGGGCACAAGCGCCCCGTCGACGAGGGAGCCTTCTGAACGATGAAGAGCATGAGCTCCACCTCGCTGTATGCCGCCATTGATTTGGGCTCCAACAGTTTCCATATGTTGGTGGTGCGCGAGGTGGCTGGCAGTATCCAGACGCTGAGCCGGATTAAGCGCAAAGTTCGTCTGGCCGCCGGCCTTAATAGCGACAACACGCTCTCCGCAGAAGCGATGGAGCGCGGCTGGCAGTGCTTACGCCTGTTTGCCGAACGCCTGCAGGATATTCCGCCGGCGCAAATCCGCGTCGTGGCCACCGCCACGCTGCGTCTTGCCGTCAATGCCGGCGAATTTCTGGCGAAAGCGCAGGAGATCCTCGGCAGTCCGGTACAGGTCATTAGCGGTGAAGAAGAAGCGCGCCTGATTTATCAGGGTGTCGCCCACACCACCGGCGGCGCCGATCAGCGTCTGGTGGTCGATATCGGCGGCGCCAGCACCGAACTGGTGACCGGCACCGGCGCGCAAACGACCTCGCTATTTAGCCTGTCGATGGGCTGTGTGACCTGGCTTGAACGCTATTTCGCCGACCGCAGCCTGACGAAAGAGAATTTCGATCTTGCCGAGGCGGCCGCGCGTGAGGTGCTACTGCCCATCGCCGATGTGCTGCGCTATCACGGATGGAAAGTGTGCGTTGGCGCCTCCGGCACCGTTCAGGCTCTGCAGGAAATTATGATGGCGCAGGGGATGGATGAGCGGATCACCCTGACCAAACTCCAGCAGCTTAAACAGCGCGCCATCCAGTGCGGACGCCTGGAAGAGCTGGAGATCGAAGGCTTAACCCTTGAGCGAGCGCTCGTGTTTCCGAGCGGGCTGGCGATCCTTATCGCTATCTTCAGCGAACTGAATATTCAGTGTATGACCCTCGCGGGCGGCGCATTACGGGAAGGGCTGGTGTATGGCATGCTGCATCTCTCCGTTGAACAGGACATCCGCAGCCGCACTCTGCGTAATATTCAGCGTCGTTTTATGATCGACACCGAACAGGCCCAGCGCGTCGCTGGTCTTGCCAGCCACCTGCTCAGCCAGCTGGACGGCTGCTGGGAACTGGATCCGCTGAGCCGCGATTTGCTCCTCAGCGCCTGTGCGTTGCATGAGATTGGCCTGAGCGTGGATTTTAAGCGCGCGCCGCAGCACGCGGCCTATCTGGTCAATAATCTCGACCTGCCCGGCTTTACCCCAGCGCAGAAGAAGCTGATTGCGACGCTGCTGCTTAACCAGACTAACGCCATCGACCTCTCATCGCTTCATCAGCAGAACGCCGTCCCGCCGCGGGTTGCCGAACATCTTTGTCGCCTGCTGCGACTGGCGATACTCTTTGCCAGCCGGCGGCGTGACGATTTGCTGCCCGCCATCAATCTGGTGGCCGATGATGAAAAACTGTCCCTGACGCTGCCGGAAAACTGGCTGGATAATCACCCGCTTGGGGCTGAGCTGATCGAACAGGAATGCCAGTGGCAAAGCTATGTGCACTGGATGCTTGAGGTGAAGTAATACGCTGAACATTGCCGGGCGGCGGCTTCGCCTTACCCGGCCTGCTTATCGCTATCCTTTCTCTTTAGCTTTTGCCAGCATGGCGCGAATGTTCGCCACGTTAGCCTGTCCTTTATGCATTCGCTCTTCAGCGGTAATCACTTTGCGCGCCTGCTCCCAAATCAGATCGTCCTGGGGTAGCTCGAGCAGGAAACGGCTCGGTTCCGGGCGCACCACCTCACCATACTGCCGGCGCTCCTTACAGAGCGTAAAGGTCAGCTCTTTCTGCGCACGGGTGATGCCCACGTAGGCTAACCGGCGCTCTTCATCGACGTTATCTTCATCAATGCTGCTCTGGTGCGGGAGCAATCCCTCCTCCATGCCCACCAGGTAAACATACGGGAACTCCAGCCCTTTTGAGGCATGGAGGGTCATCAGCTGCACCTGATCCAGCTCTTCATCCGATTCGCCGCGCTCCATCATGTCGCGCAGCGTAAAGCGGGTGACCACCTGCGTCAGGGTCATCGGCTCATCGATTTCGCTGCCTTCCAGCATCTCGGTCATCCAGGTGAACAGCTGGTTGACGTTTTTCATGCGCATTTCCGCGGCTTTCGGGCTGGGCGAGGTTTCATACAACCAGGATTCGTAGTCAATCCCGCGGATCAAGTCGCGCACGGCGTTGACCGGCTCGCGTTCGGCCAGTTGCTGGATCTCGCGCAGCCAGTGGGTGAAGCGGGTGAGTGATTCATAGCCGCGCCCGGTCAGCGTCTGGCTAAGACCCATATCAAAGCTGGCGGTGAACAATCCTTTGTTGCGGCCCATCGCCCACTCACCGAGCTTTTGCAGCGTCGCGGGGCCGATCTCGCGCTTCGGCGTGTTGACGATACGCAGGAAGGCGCTGTCGTCGTCCGGGTTGGTCAGCACGCGCAGATAGGCCAGCAGATCTTTAATTTCCGGGCGCGAGAAGAACGACGTGCCGCCGGAGATTTTGTACGGGATGCGGTTCTGCATCAGCATCTTTTCAAAGACCCGCGACTGGTGATTGCCGCGATAAAGGATCGCATAGTCTTTGTAATTGGTTTTATTAATAAAGTGGTGGGCGATCAGTTCCCCGGCCACGCGCTCCGCTTCATGATCTTCATTGTTGGCGGAGAGCACTTTCAGCTCAGCGCCGTATCCCAGTTCGGAAAACAGACGCTTTTCAAAAACGTGCGGGTTGTTGGCGATCAGAATGTTAGCGGCTTTCAGAATACGCCCGGAGGAGCGATAGTTCTGCTCAAGCTTGATAACCTGCAGCGCCGGGAAGTCCTGGCTGAGCAGCACCAGGTTCTGTGGCCGCGCGCCGCGCCACGAGTAGATCGACTGGTCATCGTCGCCTACCACGGTAAAACGCGCCCGCTGGCCCACCAGCAGCTTCACCAGCTCATACTGGCTGGTGTTGGTATCCTGATACTCATCCACCAGCAGGTAGCGGATCTTATTCTGCCAGCGTTCGCGCACCTCCTCGTTGCGCTGCAGCAGCAGCGTCGGCAGCAGGATCAGATCGTCAAAATCGAGGACATTGCAGGCCTTCATATGCGCATCGTACAGTCCATAGCAGTGGGCGAATATGCGGTCCCGTTCGCCTTTCGCACCCGCGGCGGCCTGGGCCGGGGTTTTCAGATCGTTTTTCCAGTTGGAGATCGTCGAGATCAACTGCTGGAGCACCACTTTGTCATCTTCGATCAACCCTTCGGTCAGCTCTTTGAGCAACGCCACCTGGTCGGTATCGTCGAATAAGGAGAAGTTAGACTTCATGCCCAGCGCGGCATATTCCCGCTTGATGATATCCAGCCCCAGGGTGTGGAAGGTGGAAATCATCAGCCCGCGCGCCTCTTTGCGCCCCAGCGTTTGCCCAACGCGCTCTTTCATCTCGCGCGCGGCTTTGTTGGTAAAGGTCACGGCCGCGATATGGCGCGCCTGATAGCCGCAGCCGCGGATCAAGTGGGCGATTTTATTGGTGATCACGCGGGTCTTACCGGAGCCGGCGCCCGCCAGCACCAGGCACGGTCCGGTTACAAATTCGACGGCTTGTTGTTGGCCAGGGTTTAAACGCATGGGAGTCTTGCTCAATCTTCGAACGGGGTGGGGATTGTAGCAGAAAGCGGAGCCGAGATTTACCGACTGATGGTAAAGTGAAGAAATCGCGATTAACCCATAGAGCAGAACCATGAAAAAGACCGCAGCAGCCCTGCATATCCTGGTCAAAGAAGAAAAACTGGCCCAGGAGATCCTCGCCAAACTGGAGCGGGGCGTCAGCTTCGATCATCTGGCGAAGCGCTATTCCCAATGTCCGTCGGGGCGCAACGGCGGCGACCTGGGCGAGTTTCAGCAAGGCGCGATGGTCGGCCCATTCGATCAGGCGGTCTTTAGCTGCCCGCTTCTCAAGCCCTACGGTCCGGTAAAAACCAAGTTTGGCTACCATATCATTAAGGTGCTTTATCGCCGCTGACGCGTGGTATATTGCGCCCCGATTTATCTCAACCTATTCAAGGCACGATCATGGCAAAAACAGCAGCAGCACTGCATATTCTTGTTAAAGAAGAGAAACTGGCTCTGGATCTTCTGGAGCAGATTAAAAACGGCGCCGACTTCGGTAAGCTGGCAAAGAAACACTCTATTTGCCCATCAGGCAAACGCGGCGGTGATTTAGGTGAATTCCGCCAGGGCCAGATGGTCCCGGCGTTCGATAAAGTAGTCTTCTCCTGCCCGGTGCTGGAGCCAACCGGACCGCTGCATACCCAGTTCGGCTACCACATCATCAAAGTCCTGTACCGGAAATAATAAAAAAACCCGGGGATCTTAATCTCCGGGTTTTTGCCTGATGGCGCTTCGCTTATCAGGCCTACTAAACAAATTCATTCTTCTATGGATTTCGGCTTGCCGGAAGGCGGCCAGGAAGTACATCCCCAGGAACATAGATTACTATGTGACTGGGGTGTACGTACCGTAGCCAACGCATCGGCCAGTCGAAAGACGGCGAGGAATTAGCCGGCAACCGCAATACGCTTCATATCGGTCATATAGCCACGCAGTTTGTGACCCACTTTCTCGATCTGGTGGTTGCGGATGGCTTCGTTGACATCACGCAGCTGGGCGTTGTCTACCGCGCCTTCGGCAATGGCCGTACCCAGGTCGCCAGTCTGCAGGGTGGTCATGAACTCTTTCAGCAGCGGTACGCAAGCGTAAGAGAACAGGTAGTTACCATATTCAGCGGTATCGGAGATAACCACGTTCATCTCGTACAGACGCTTACGGGCGATGGTGTTGGCGATCAGCGGCAGCTCGTGCAGTGATTCGTAGTAAGCGGACTCTTCGATGATGCCGGAATCGACCATGGTTTCGAACGCCAGCTCAACGCCTGCTTTCACCATCGCGATCATCAGAACGCCTTTATCGAAGTACTCCTGCTCGCCGATTTTACCTTCATACTGCGGCGCGGTTTCGAACGCGGTTTTACCCGTCTCTTCACGCCAGGTCAGCAGTTTCTTATCGTCGTTCGCCCAGTCCGCCATCATACCGGAGGAGAATTCGCCGGAAATGATGTCGTCCATGTGTTTCTGGAACAGCGGCGCCATAATCTCTTTCAGCTGCTCGGAGAGCGCATAAGCGCGCAGTTTCGCCGGGTTAGAGAGGCGATCCATCATCAGGGTGATGCCGCCCTGCTTCAGCGCTTCGGTGATGGTTTCCCAGCCGAACTGAATCAGTTTTTCTGCATACGCCGGGTCGGTACCTTCCGCCACCAGCTTGTCGAAGCACAGCAGAGAACCCGCCTGCAGCATGCCGCAGAGGATGGTCTGCTCGCCCATCAGGTCAGATTTCACTTCTGCCACGAAGGAAGATTCCAGGACACCCGCACGGTGGCCGCCGGTCGCCGCTGCCCATGCTTTCGCAATGGCCATGCCTTCGCCTTTCGGGTCGTTTTCCGGGTGTACCGCGATAAGCGTCGGTACGCCGAAACCGCGTTTGTACTCTTCACGCACTTCGGTACCCGGGCACTTCGGCGCCACCATCACCACGGTGATGTCTTTACGGATCTGCTCGCCCACTTCCACGATGTTGAAGCCGTGGGAGTAGCCCAGCGCCGCGCCGTCTTTCATCAGCGGCTGTACGGAGCGCACAACGTCAGAGTGCTGTTTGTCCGGGGTCAGGTTAACCACCAGGTCCGCCTGTGGGATCAGCTCTTCATAAGTGCCGACTTTAAAACCGTTTTCGGTCGCTTTACGCCAGGAGGCGCGCTTCTCGGCGATCGCTTCTTTGCGCAGCGCATAGGAGATATCCAGGCCGGAGTCACGCATGTTCAGACCCTGGTTCAGACCCTGCGCGCCGCAGCCGACGATGACCACTTTTTTACCCTGAAGGTAGCTTGCGCCATCGGCGAATTCGTCGCGCGCCATAAAGCGGCATTTGCCCAGCTGTGCCAGCTGCTGGCGCAGGTTCAGTGTATTAAAGTAGTTAGCCATGTCTGTAACTCCGTGATGTTGTGTCGTGCTTATTGTTCGGTTCGCTTTTGCGAGAATGAACTTACTATATGACAGGAATTTTATTGCGGAAATTGATATATTCACAACGTCACGTTGCATTTTATGAAATACAAAACCGGGGAGTACGCGCCGTGGATTTACGCGATCTGAAAACCTTTCTGCATCTGGCGGAAAGCCGCCATTTTGGCCGCAGCGCGCGGGCCATGCACGTCAGCCCGTCGACGCTTTCGCGCCAGATCCAGCGCCTGGAAGAGGACCTCGGCCAGCCGCTGTTCGTGCGAGATAATCGCACGGTGACCCTGACCGAAGCAGGGGAAGAGTTACGCACCTTTGCCCAGCAGACTTTACTGCAGTATCAGCAGCTTCGCCACGCCATCGATCAGCAGGGCCCTTCGCTCTCCGGCGAGCTTCACATCTTCTGCTCTGTCACCGCCGCCTATAGCCATCTGCCGCCGATCCTCGACCGCTTTCGCGCCGCGCATCCCTCGGTAGAGATCAAGCTGTCGACCGGCGACGCCGCCGACGCCATGGAGAAGGTGGTCACCGGCGAAGCCGACCTGGCGATTGCCGGTAAACCGGAGACCCTGCCAGGGTCGGTGGCGTTTTCGATGCTGGAGAACCTCGCCGTGGTGTTAATTGCCCCGGCCCTTCCCTGCCCGGTGCGCAACCAGGCGACCGTCGAGCGTCCGGACTGGTCGACAGTGCCGTTTATCATGGCTGATCAGGGGCCGGTACGTCGACGCATCGAGCTGTGGTTTCGACGGCATAAAATCAGCAATCCGTCGATCTACGCCACCGTCGGGGGCCACGAAGCGATGGTGTCGATGGTCGCCCTGGGATGCGGCGTGGCGCTGCTGCCGGAGGTGGTGCTGGAGAACAGTCCGGAGCCGGTACGCAACAGGGTGATGATTCTGGAGCGCAGCGATGAGCAAACCCCGTTCGAGCTCGGCGTTTGCGCACAAAAAAAGCGGCTGCATGAGCCGCTTATTGATGCTTTCTGGAAAATCCTGCCGAACCACTAGCCCGCGAGGAAAAAGCGGAATGCCGGGTTATGGGTCTCATCGTGACACTCATAGCCCAGCTCATTGAGACGAGTTTCAAAGTCCGGCTCGTGCTCGCCCAGCTCGAAGGCCGCCAAAACCCGACCATAGTCGGTGCCGTGGCTACGGTAGTGGAACAGCGAAATATTCCAGTGGGTGCCAAGGGTGTGCAGGAACTTCAGCAGCGCCCCCGGGGACTCTGGAAATTCGAAGCTGAACAGCCGCTCCTGCAGCGCTTTGGACGGTCGGCCGCCAACCATATAGCGCACATGGAGCTTGGCCATTTCGTCATCGGAAAGGTCAACGACGCTGTAGCCGCCATCGTTCAGTAACTGGAGGATCTCTTTCCGCTCCTCCAGCCCACGACTCAGACGCACCCCCACAAAGATGCAGGCGTCTTTGGCATCGGCAAAGCGGTAGTTGAACTCGGTCACCGAACGCCCCCCCAGCAGCTGGCAAAACTTCAGAAAGCTGCCTTTCTCTTCCGGGATCGTCACCGCCAGCAGCGCTTCGCGCTGTTCCCCGAGCTCGCAGCGTTCAGACACGTAGCGCAGACCGTGGAAGTTGACGTTGGCCCCGGACAGAATGTGAGCCAGTCGCTCGCCGCGAATATTGTGCTGGGCGACATATTTCTTCATCCCCGCCAGCGCCAGGGCGCCGGAAGGCTCTGCCACCGCCCGCACATCTTCGAACAAATCCTTCATCGCCGCGCAAATAGCGTCGCTGTCGACGGTGATGATGTCGTCCAGATACTCCTGGCACAGACGGAAGGTTTCATCGCCGATGCGTTTGACCGCCACGCCTTCGGCAAACAAGCCGACGCGCGGCAGATCCACCGGATGACCGGCATCCAGCGCCGCCTTCAGGCAGGCCGAATCTTCCGCTTCCACCGCTATCACTTTAATCTGCGGCATCAGTTGCTTGATCAACACCGCCACGCCTGCCGCCAGGCCGCCGCCGCCCACCGGGACGAACACGCGGTCGATGTGGGCATCCTGCTGCAGCAGCTCCAGCGCCAGGGTCCCCTGACCGGCGATGACCATCGGGTGATCGAACGGCGGCACCCAGGTAAAGCCCTGCTGCTGCGCCAGCTCAATCGCTCTCGCCTTCGCTTCGTCAAAATTGGCGCCATGCAGCAACACTTCGCCGCCAAAGCCGCGAACGGCATCCACTTTGATGTCGGCGGTCGCTACCGGCATCACGATCAGCGCCTTAACGCCCAGCCGCGATGCGGAGAACGCCACGCCCTGGGCATGATTGCCCGCCGAGGCGGTGATCACCCCGTGGGATTTCTGTTCCGCGGTCAGGCTGGACATCATCGCGTAGGCGCCGCGCAGCTTAAAGCTGTGTACCGGTTGGCGATCTTCGCGCTTCACCAGAATAACGTTATCCAGGCGAGAAGAGAGTTTGTCCATTTTTTGCAGCGGCGTTTTCTGCACCGCTTCATAAACCGGCGCGCGCAGCACTGCTCTCAGGTATTCGGCGCCCTCGGGGGCGCCGGAGAGGGGTTGTGAATCCGCCATGATTAGCCACCCAGTTTCGATTTATCGCGAACCGCGCCTTTGTCAGCGCTGGTCGCCAGGCTGGCGTAGGCGCGAAGGGCAAAGGAGACCTGACGCTGGCGATGCTTCGGCGTCCACGCCTGGTCGCCACGCGCTTCCTGGGCTTCACGACGCGCCGCAATTTCCGCATCGCTCAGCTGCAGCTGGATGCTGCGGTTCGGAATATCAATCGCGATCATGTCGCCATCTTCAATGAGCGCAATGTTGCCGCCGCTCGCCGCTTCCGGTGAGACGTGACCGATAGAGAGCCCTGAGGTGCCGCCGGAGAAACGGCCATCGGTGATCAGCGCGCAGGCTTTGCCCAGCCCCATCGACTTCAGGAAGCTGGTGGGGTAAAGCATCTCCTGCATCCCCGGCCCGCCTTTCGGCCCTTCGTAGCGGATCACCACGACGTCGCCTTCAACGACTTTACCGCCGAGGATGGCCTCTACCGCATCGTCCTGGCTCTCATAAACTTTCGCCGGACCGGTAAATTTCAGGATGCTGTCGTCCACGCCGGCGGTTTTCACGATACAACCGTTTTCCGCGAAATTGCCGTACAGCACCGCCAGGCCGCCGTCCTTGCTGTAAGCGTGTTCCAGAGAACGGATACAGCCTTCGGCGCGATCGTCATCCAGCGTATCCCAGCGGCAGTCTTGCGAGAACGCCTGGGTGGTACGGATGCCCGCCGGGCCGGCGCGGAACATCTTTTTCACCGCATCGTCCTGGGTGACCATCACATCGTACTGTTCCAGGGTCTGCGGCAGCGTCAGGCCGAGGACGTTTTTAACCTCGCGATTCAGCAGCCCAGCGCGGTCCAGCTCGCCCAGAATGCCCAGCACGCCGCCGGCGCGATGCACATCTTCCATATGGTATTTCTGCGTGCTCGGCGCCACCTTACACAGCTGCGGCACTTTGCGGGAGAGCTTATCGATATCGCTCATGGTGAAATCGATTTCAGCTTCCTGCGCCGCCGCCAGCAGGTGCAGAACGGTGTTGGTGGAACCGCCCATGGCGATATCCAGCGTCATGGCGTTCTCAAAGGCCGCCTTGCTGGCGATATTGCGCGGCAGCGCGGAAGCGTCATCCTGCTCGTAATAGCGTTTGGTCAGCTCAACGATACGTTTCCCGGCGTTAAGGAACAGCTCCTTACGATCGGCGTGGGTCGCCAGCAGAGAGCCGTTACCCGGCTGCGACAGGCCCAGCGCTTCGGTCAGGCAGTTCATGGAGTTGGCGGTAAACATCCCGGAACAGGAACCGCAGGTCGGACAGGCGGAGCGTTCCACCTGATTACTCTGCTCGTCGGACACTTTCGGATCCGCCCCCTGGATCATCGCATCCACCAGGTCGAGCTTGATGATTTTATCTGACAGCTTGGTTTTCCCGGCTTCCATTGGGCCGCCGGACACAAAGATCACCGGAATGTTCAGGCGCAGGGAAGCCATCAACATCCCCGGGGTGATTTTGTCGCAGTTGGAGATACAGACCATCGCATCCGCACAATGGGCGTTAACCATGTACTCCACCGAGTCGGCGATCAGCTCGCGGGATGGCAGTGAATAGAGCATACCCCCGTGACCCATGGCGATCCCATCATCCACTGCGATGGTGTTGAATTCTTTGGCCACGCCACCGGCGGCTTCAATCTGCTCGGCAACCAGTTTGCCGAGATCGCGCAGGTGCACGTGCCCGGGAACAAACTGGGTAAAGGAGTTAACGACGGCGATAATCGGTTTGCCGAAATCGGCATCGGTCATCCCGGTTGCGCGCCACAACGCGCGGGCGCCCGCCATATTGCGGCCATGTGTGGTGGTGGCGGAACGGTACTTAGGCATGCTCTTTTTACTCCCATCTGTGTTTATTAAATGGGACGGTGCGTGCCGTCCCATTTTTAATTACTTACTTACCGGATCCAACCAGCCCCATTTATCTTCTGTTTCACCGGTGAAGAGGCCAAAGAAGGCTTCCTGAATACGTTTGGTAACCGGACCGCGACGGCCTGCGCCGACCTGGATGCCATCCACGCTGCGTACCGGGGTGATTTCCGCCGCGGTGCCGGACATGAAGACTTCATCCGCCAGGTACAGGGATTCACGGGACAATACCTGCTCGCGGACTTCAATACCGAGATCTTTCGCCAGCTTGATGATGGCGTCGCGGGTAATGCCCGGCAGCGCGGAAGAGGTAAACGGCGGGGTGAACAGCACGCCGTCCTTCACTTCAAACAGGTTTTCGCCTGCGCCTTCCGAGATATAGCCGTTAACATCGAGGGCGATACCCTCCTGGTAGCCATGGCGACGCGCTTCGCTGCCAACCAGCAGCGAGGAGAGATAGTTGCCGCCGGCTTTCGCCGCCGTCGGGATGGTGTTCGGCGCCGCGCGGTTCCAGGAAGAGACCATTGCATCGATCCCCTGCTCCAGCGCTTCTGCGCCGAGGTAGGCTCCCCACGGGAACGCCGCGATGATCACGTCAGTGTTGTAACCCGGAGGCGGGTTTACCCCCATGCCGACATCGCCAACAAACACCAGCGGGCGGATATAAGCGCTGGTCAGATTATTGGTGCGAATGACTTCGCGGCAGGCTTCCATCAGTTCGTCGACGCTCTGGGAGACCGGAAAACGATAAATTTTGGCTGAATCATGCAGACGCTGCATATGTTCGCGATGACGGAACACCACCGGGCCTTTGTGCGAGTCATAGCAACGGATGCCCTCGAATACCGAGGTGCCATAGTGCAGCGCATGGGACATCACATGAACTTTCGCTTCGCCCCACGGAACCATCTCGCCATTGAACCAGATGTAATCAGCTTTTTTCGTCGTCATTTTTCTTCCTTTGCGCTCAGGCGCGGATTTGTTGTGATGTGGGTTGCTGGATCTCGACGCAGGCAACGTCGACCAGTTTGCTTAATTGACTAAACAGTAATTCGACGGGCCGCGGGCTGGCAACGGTCAATTCGATATTTATGTTCTGTGCGTCCGCCGCGGTTTCCATGTTCATTGCGCAGATTTGGAAACCACGGTGGCGGACAACGCGCAGCACGCGCTCTAAGGTTTCCGGGTTGAAACGTGCCTGTAAAGCGACCTGATGTTGCATCATGATAATTTCTCCAGCATTTCAGAGTTACTGGCGCCGGGCGGCACCAACGGCCAGACATTCTCAAGTTCGTCGATTGAGACATGAAGCAGGTATGGCCCCTGGCTCGAAAGCATGGTGTCGAGTGCCGCTTCAACCTGGTCTTTACGGGTGATGTGTTGGCCAGGAATACCGAAGGCGCTGGCCAGCGTGAGGAAATCAGGGTTATCAGTCAGAGTGGTTTCGCTATAACGTTCCTGGAAAAACAGCTGCTGCCATTGTCGAACCATCCCTAACCGCTGGTTGTCGAGTAATACGATCTTAAGCGGTAACTGCTTGCGTTTAACGGTGCCCAGCTCCTGCACATTCATCATGAAGGAGCCGTCACCGGAGATACAGATCACTGTATCGTTAGGGCGCGCCACCTGGGCGCCAACGGCGGCCGGCAGGCCAAAGCCCATGGTGCCTAAGCCGCTGGAGGTGATGAAGTTTTCCGGGCGGGTATAGGTCATATGCTGAGCCGACCACATCTGATGCTGACCAACGTCGGTTGTCACCACGCTGTCCGCCGGCTTGCGGTCGGAAAGCTGTTTCAGCAACAGCGGCGCGTAGATTGCCTCACCGGGATGATCGTAACGCCAGGCGTGATCGGCACGCAGCGCGGCACTCCGCTCGCGCCAGCCATCGATAGCTAACGGCTGCTGCAGCGCCGGCAGCAAGCGGTTCAGGTCGCCGGTCAGACCGATGTGCGCCTGGCGCAGCTTGTTCAGCTCCGCCGGATCGATGTCCATATGGATCACTTTGGCATGTGGCGCGAAGGTATTGAGCTTGCCGGTCACGCGATCGTCAAAGCGCGCGCCGACGGCAATCAGCAGATCGCACTCCTGTACCGCCAGGTTGGCCGCCTTGGTGCCGTGCATTCCCAGCATGCCGAGATAATACGGGTAATCGGCGTCCACCACGCCCAGCCCTTTCAGAGTGCAGGTCGCCGGCATCCGGGTTACGGCGAGGAATTCACGCAGCGCCGGTACCGCCTGCGCCATGCCGACCCCGCCGCCAACATACAGCATCGGTTGCTGCGATTGAGCCAGCATCTGCAGAGCCTGAGCCACTTCCGCCTGCGGAAATGCCATCTCATCGGCGACCGTAGAGAAATGGGGATCGAGATCGCCCTGCGCCATCTGAATATCCTTAGGGATATCAACCAGCACCGGGCCTGGACGGCCTGAGTTTGCCACCTGGAAAGCTTCAGCAATGACCCGCGGCAGCTCGTCCAGAGACTGCACGAGGAAACTGTGCTTAGTACAGGCCAGTGACAAACCGAGAACGTCTACTTCCTGAAACGCATCCGTGCCGATGAAGGGCGCGGCCACCTGGCCGGTGATGGCGACAATGGGGATGGAGTCAAGCAAAGCGTCCGCCAGGCCGGTGATCAGATTGGTCGCGCCCGGGCCGGAGGTCGCGATACACACTCCGGTTTTACCGGTTGCTCGCGCATAACCAATGGCCGCCATGGCTGCCCCTTGCTCATGCCGGCACAGCAGGTGCTCCACGCCGCCGTCATACAGTGCATCGTAAACCGGCATAATTGCGCCACCCGGATAGCCAAAAACGGTGTCGACCCCCTGTGTCCGCAAAGCATGTACCACCCACTGCGCGCCATTCATAGTTAGTTCCCCGTCATAAATCGGGAGAAACAGAATTTTATGCTAAAAGTCATCATCTGCTCCTCGCTTAGGTTATTTCAGTTATAAAAAAACCCCCGGACCTTTCGGTGCGGGGGTCTTAGTTCGTTAAGGCTTGATTCTTAAGCCTTTCCTCGTCCAAGTGCAGCCCCGCACGGTGGGATAATAATCACCACCACGCTAATCACGACCAGGCTAATCACTCGTAGAAGGGCTGTCATTTTCTGTACTTTCTGGCTTCTTGTTCGAAGGAATACCTAAAGAGGTACCACAGACATCACATAAAACACAAGATTTTTTTATATCTCCGTTGCTGAGCAGCCTAACAGTTTCAGCAAAAATAATTGTTTTATATGAAAAAAATCAGAAATGAAAAAAATTCAGTTTTCTCTCGCCTGGCGCGCGCTTTTGCGCGTGCCTTGCCCACGCCACTCTCTTTTGCGAGCGAAATTCCATTTTCGGCTAAATGTAACGATATAGCGCGAAAAGTATGGATTTATGGTCCTAAATTCTCACTATTACCGCTCCCGTTTTACCACAGGTCAGCCATAATCCTGCCTGGTACAGGAGGTTTTATGTCGCTCGCCATCGTCTATACTCGCGCGGCGCTCGGTATCGAAGCGCCATTGATTACTGTCGAGGTTCATCTCAGCAACGGTCTGCCCGGCCTGACTATGGTCGGACTGCCGGAGACTACCGTGAAAGAGGCCCGTGACCGGGTCCGTAGCGCCCTGATCAACAGCGGCTACGCTTTCCCTGCGAAGAAAATAACCATTAACCTGGCGCCAGCGGATCTACCTAAAGAGGGCGGACGATACGATCTGCCTATCGCTCTCGCGCTTCTCGTCGCCTCAGAGCAGCTCAATACGACGCGACTGAATCACTATGAGTTTGTGGGCGAACTCGCCCTCACAGGTGGGTTACGTGGCGTTCCAGGGGCGATCCCCAGCGCAATGGAGGCCATCAAAGCCGGCCGGCGTATCGTCGTCTCCGCTGATAATGCGGCTGAGGTCGGCCTGATCGGCGGCAGCGATTGCCTGGTCGCCGACCATCTGCAGGAGGTGTGCGCTTTTCTCGCGGGGCAGACATCGCTTTCACCGCCTCTTGCCGAGGCACCTATTGTTGATGAACGCGGCGAAGATTTGCGCGATGTTATCGGCCAGCAGCAGGGAAAACGAGCGCTGGAGATTGTGGCCGCCGGGGGTCACAACCTGCTCCTGATAGGCCCGCCCGGCACCGGGAAAACCATGCTTGCCAGCCGGCTACCCGGTCTCCTGCCGCCATTAAGCAATCAGGAAGCACTGGAGAGCACCGCCATTCAGAGCCTGGTCAATCTGCATACCGCGAAGACCCGGTGGCGTCAGAGGCCGTTTCGCGCGCCTCACCATAGCGCCTCGCTGGCAGCGATGGTGGGCGGCGGCTCAATACCGGTCCCCGGTGAGATTTCCCTGGCCCATAATGGCGTGCTGTTTCTTGATGAACTGCCTGAGTTTGAGCGGCGTGTACTGGATGCGCTGCGCGAACCCATTGAGTCAGGCAAGATCCACATATCACGCTCGCGCGCCAAAATTGACTATCCGGCGCGCTTTCAGCTTATCGCGGCGATGAACCCAAGCCCGACAGGGCATTATCAGGGCAAACATAATCGTACATCGCCTGAGCAGACATTACGTTATCTGGGACGTCTGTCAGGCCCCTTCCTTGACCGCTTCGATCTCTCCTTAGAGATCCCGCTGCCGCCGCCAGGGATACTGAGCCAGGGCACGCAGGGCGAAGAGTCTAGCGCAACGGTCCGGCAGCGGGTGCTGGCGGCGCGCGAACGGCAAATGCTCAGGCAAAATAAGCTCAATGCTCATCTTGAGAATCGTGAAATGAAGAGCTGCTGCCACTTACGGCGGGAGGACGCTGTCTGGCTGGAACAGACGCTAACGCAGTTGGGGCTCTCTATTCGAGCCTGGCAGCGTCTGTTAAAGGTGGCGAGAACCATTGCCGATCTGGCAGAGGCTGAAGAGATTGAACGCCGTCATTTGCAGGAGGCGCTCAGCTATCGGGCGATAGACCGGATGCTAAACCATCTGCAGAAAATGATGGCGTAAAAAAAGGGCTTACGCCCTTTTTTCTTAGTCATCGCTTTCGGTGTAATCGTCAGCGCCTTCCATCTGCGGTTTGCCGCCGGAAAGGGTATGGAAACGCTTCGGCCGCTTGATGCGCGCCATATACTTAATCCATACGCGTTCTGCTTCCGTTACCGGCTCACGCTCACCACGGCACACCGAGACAAACTGTTTTTCATCATCGGTAACAGGTTCGCGTTTACCCAGTTCCAGTTCGTTAAAGGCATAACCATGACGTTCCAGCAGTTGCGCCTCTTTGATGGTGAAATCACCGTGACGGGAGAACCCGCGTGGATAATTTTTATTGTCGAAAAAACGATTAGTCGTCGTAAAGCTTTCCGCCATCCTACACGCTCCTGATTCTTTGGCCGAGCTATTTATGGCGCGGAGTATTAGTTACGCTTGACAGAGCGTCAAACAAAACATTTAAATCATCACGACAAATAATTTTGTGGAGAACGGTGTGGATACGGAATTGCTCAAGACTTTCCTGGAAGTGAGCAGAACTCGTCACTTTGGGCGAGCAGCAGAGGCGCTTTACCTGACGCAGTCAGCGGTCAGCTTTCGTATTCGTCAGCTGGAAAATCAACTTGGTGTGAACCTGTTCACCCGACATCGTAATAACATTCGCCTGACGACGGCCGGAGAAAAGCTCCTGCCTTACGCCGAAACGTTAATGAATACCTGGCAGGCTGCGCGCAAGGAGGTCGCACACTCTTCGCGACATAATGAATTCTCCATCGGAGCCAGCGCCTCGCTGTGGGAATGCATGCTTAACGGCTGGCTCGGCACCCTCTACAGCGCACCTTACAATCTCCAGTTTGAAGCGCGTATCGCACAGCGGCAGTCGCTGGTTAAACAGCTTCATGAACGCCAGTTGGATCTGCTGATCACCACCGAATCGCCGAAGATGGATGAATTAAGCAGCCAGCTGTTGGGTAATTTTACCCTTGCCTTGTATTGCGCATCGCCTGCAAAAAACAGAAATGAATTGAATTACTTGCGCCTTGAATGGGGGCCTGATTTTCAGCAAAACGAAGTGGGTCTGATAGGAAGCGATGATGTTCCGCTGCTCACTACCTCTTCAGCTGAATTGATCTACCAGCAATTATCACGCCTGAACGGCTGCTGTTGGCTACCTGTTCGCTGGGCCAAAGAGAAGCATGGGTTACATACGGTCATGGACAGCGCTACGCTTTCCCGCCCACTCTATGCGATCTGGTTACAAAATAGCGATAAGCAGGCGCAGATCCACGAGATCCTGAAAAGCCCTATCCTGAAATAAGCGGTACTCTCCATGGACGGAGAGAAGCAAGGTATTTTGAACAGGGATATTGCAGATGGAGAGTAGAGATAAAAAAAATCCTTTGCCTGAGCAAAGGATTCTTATAAATGGCAGGGGCGGAGAGACTCGAACTCCCAACACCCGGTTTTGGAGACCGGTGCTCTACCAATTGAACTACGCCCCTAAAGTTTTCTTACCACTAAGCCTGCTATCTGAGCAGGCTTAATGTTAAATAAGTGGCGGAACGGACGGGACTCGAACCCGCGACCCCCTGCGTGACAGGCAGGTATTCTAACCGACTGAACTACCGCTCCACCGAATTTTTTCGCTTTATTACCACCGGT
>NZ_JCAXWU010000018.1:0-98817 GCF_059759695.1 Klebsiella sp. M041 | reverse complement strand
CAGTTGGTGATTTTGAACTTTTGCTTTGCCACGGAACGGTCTGCGTTGTCGGGAAGATGCGTGATCTGATCCTTCAACTTAGCAAAAGTTCGATTTATTCAACAAAGCCCCCATAACCAGGAAACAGTCGACTATGGGCGGGTGTGCAGAAATAGCACAATGCGATTGATAAAATAATATAGAGGTAAGTTAACTCACTTTAATATCATCGAGGTCTATATCCTCTTCTTCGTGATCGTTATTAACAATGACATCGCGCGGTATATCTTTTTTGATGACAGCGTAGACTGTAGCGGTGACCACGATATTCACCAGCAGCGCCATAATGCCGGCCATGGGATGTGACATGGTGGGGATCATCAATACCCCACCAAAAGGCACCGTGGCGTCCGCACCATATACCATGGTCACTGCCCCACCGCACGCGCCGCCGATGGCCGCGGCGGCGATACCGCGGACGATATCGTTCATGACGATCGGGATAGAGCCTTCAACGATATTAACAATCCCCATCGGAACCGCCGATTTTAAGGTTTCCACTTCTTCACTGTTATAGATGTTCTTACGCAGAAGCTTGGCAATGAAAAAAGCCAGCCCGAAACCAATAGGCGTTGCGGTATTAACTAACTGAAGTGCGGTTATCGGCTCATTTATTCCCTGCGCCTGCAGCGTCAGAACGAAGGCAAAGCATGTTTTATTGAGCGGGCCGCCAAAATCAACGATACACAGCGCGCCTATCACTGCGCCCAACACTAAATTCGATGACGTACCCATACTTCTCAGGAAAGACGTAAGCGCTTCCGTAAAGATACCGATAGGCGTACCGATGATATAGACCATAATCAGGCAGCTGATAATGGAAGCAAAAAAGGGCACGATCAACGTCGGCATCAACCCGCGGGCCCAGTCCGGGACCTTCACCTTTTTAATGATCGCCAGCGCGATATAGCCGGCAATGTAGCCCCCGATCATCCCGCCGATAAAGCCAGCGCTGATGGTGTTTGCCGCCAGCCCGACGACAAATCCCGGTGCGATGCCCGGCTTGCCAGCAATCGAGCCGGAAATCCCCACCGCAATGACCACCGGCAACAGCCCAAGCGCCTTAGCGCCCAGAGTGGCCATCGCCTGCCATAAATCAAATTGCCCCGGAGTTAACGTGTCCTGCACTGTTCCACCAAGCCCCATGCCGATAGCAATAATAAACCCTGCGCCACAGACAATGGGGATCAGAAACGAGATAGCGGTCAGCAGATGTCCTTTAGGATTTGCTGCTTGCCATATTTGTTTTAGAGACATAAGTTACGCCCTTAAGTATAGAGTCAGCAGGCCGAAATAAAATTATGAATTGACTATTTCGCTGAGTTTTTCAATCAGCTTATTAGGAGATTTCACTGCCGTTTCTGTGGCGACTTTGACCACTTTCTTACCCGCAAATCGCTCTTCTCCCGTCACTTTAACATCAGCGGCAAGCAGCACAATATCTGCCATGGCAATCTCATCAGCGGTTAACTGATTCTCAATGCCTATGGTCCCTTGTGTCTCTATTTTAACGTTATGACCGGCTTTTTTGGCGGCTGTTTCAATTTTCTTTTGAGCAATATAGGTGTGTGCAATTCCCACCGTACAGGCGGTAACTCCGACGATATTCATCTCGATTCTCCGTGATTTATTTAATAAGGTACAAAAGGATGTTAACAACTATGTATTAAGCATCGGCGCTTTCAGTTGCAGAATTGAAAAGCGCAATGATTTTATGTGGATCAGATTCAACCAGTAACTTAGCAATAATGTCTTCGTCTGCCAGCGATCCGGATACTTGCGCTAACAGGCGAATATGAGTGGCATTTTGATCCACCAGGCAGACCGCAAATAAAATAATACAGCGGACATCGCTACCATCCATTGTCTCCCAGGGGATTTCATGTTGAGTACGACCGATAGCTAATGCGGTTCGGGCCACACCGGAAGATTTACCATGCGGGATCGCAATATGATTTTCAAAACCGGTTGAGCCTTGCTCTTCACGTAACCAAACATCGCGAATAAAGTCCTCCTTATTGGTCACCGCACCATCCTGTACCAGTAACTCGGTGAGTTCTTCTATCACCTCTTCTTTCGTTCTGGCAGTCATTTTTAGCTTGATGTTCTTTACATTAAGTACTGTTGCAATATCCATAATTCACCCGCATTCATATAGAGTGGTCGTTGAATAACAGAACAGGCATCGCTGGCGTGATGCAGTTTTTTAATATTCTTGAATATACACTGTGGTTAGAAATAAATAATACGCAAAAAATGAATCAGGCAGCGACGGTTTCACGCTGGAAAATATCGATCATTCTGTCCCACGCCAGGCTGACATCTTCATGAAGAGAAAACAGACCAGATGTACCAACGATAAATACATCCACCCCAGATTCAGCAATCAAACCAAAGGTTTTTTCATTGCAAGAACCATCAATTTCCGTCAGATAATGATAGCCATTATTTTTGCGCATACTGATGAGCTTTCTTATTTTGTTCAGCGACTCAGGTATAAACTTTTGCCCGGCATAGCCAGGGTCAACTGACATGACCGTCACTTTATCCAGCAGGTGCGCATATTCAGCAATGCTTTCAGCCGGTGTCGCCGGGTTCAGCACCACCCCGCATTGTTTTCCCGCATCCTTGATCTGATTCAGCAGGCGGAAAATTTTGTTATTCGCAGTCTCGGGATGGAAGCTAATGATATCGGCTCCTGCGGCGAGACACATTGGGATAATATCTTCCGGGTGGTTCACCATCAGATGGACATCGATGGGAACGGTAGTGATTTTTTTCAGATTCTCAATAAAAAAGGGAGACAGAGTGATATTGCGGACGTAATTGCCATCCATTATATCGACGTGATAAAAATCCGCTTTGTTATTCATTGCTGTGATCTGTTCTTTGAACTGTGTCAAATCCATACACATCAGTGAGGGTGAAAATTTAGCGCCCATAAACCAGCTCCGATAATAAATAGTTAGTTAAACATTGCGATGATATGACCTAAAACGATGCCGACAACGCCAAAGTCTGCATCGCCAAAGGTTGTAGAACCGAGGCCCATATCTCCCATCATTGGCAAAAGGATTGCCGGCAGGAACGAAATGAGCAGGCCATGGGCAAATGCCCCCACCACTGCCCCACGACGTCCGCCGGTGATGTTGCCGTAAACGCCAGCCGTTGCCCCGCAAAAGAAATGAGGCACTAGTCCCGGTACGATGACGCTCAAACCGAACAGCGGGCAGAGGAACATGCTGAGCAGGCCTGCAACAAAGCTTGCGAGAAACCCGACGATAACGGCATTGGGAGCAAAGGGAAACACCGTCGGGCAGTCCAGCGCCGGTTTCGCATCTTTCACTAGTTTGTCTGCAATACCTTTAAACGCTGGCACAATCTCGGCAATCACCATCCGCACACCGGCGAGGATGATATAAACCCCCGCAGCAAAAGTGAGGGACTGAATAATGGCGAAGATAATAAAATTCTGACCGGCACTCAGGGTCTCCTCGACAAAGGTTTTGCCTGCGACGACCACCAGCACCAGGAACAGAATCATCATGGTGAGAGAGATGGCCACCGACGAGTCACGAAGGAAATTGAGTGACTTAGGCACTTTAATTTCTTCAATCGAGGGGCTACCTTTCCCTACGACTTTTCCCACCAGCGCGGAGAGCAGATAACCAATAGAGCCAAAATGGCCGAGAGCCAGATCGTCGGTATTGGTAATTTTTCGGGTAAACGGCTGCAAGATCGCCGGAGAGATCACCATCATCGCGCCGAGAATCACCGCCCCGATGGCCACCACCCAACCACCCGACAAGCCACCTACTGACAAGATCACCGCCAGCATCGCGGCCATATAGAGCGTATGGTGGCCCGTTAAAAAGATGTACTTTAATGGCGTCAAACGCGCCAGGGCGATATTGATCAACATGCCCAGCACCATGATCGTGGCGGTTTCCGTGCCATAATTCTTCTGCGCCAGCGCGGCCATCGCGTCGGTGTTAGGCACCACCCCCTGAATATGAAATGAATGTTCAAATAGTTGGCTAAAAATGGTTAATGTATAGGCAATGATACCGGCGCCAGCCGTTAAAATAACAAAACCCATGATGGTTTTCAGGGTGCCTGAGATAACGTCTGAAATTCCTTTTTTTTGCAACAGCAGACCGATTAGAGAAAACAATCCAACCAGAATCGCCGGTGTCCCTAACACATCGTAAATAAGGAAATGAAGCATATTAAACTCCACGGTTCAGAAAGCCGTTGCTTAAATGTGTTCTGCTAAAATCTCTTTGATTTTATTGTTATCGAGTAAATTACTTAATCCAACAACCTTCGCGGAATGACCAGTTAAATGTTCGGCAATATCGTTGGCGCTCAGAATAAGGTCCGCAGTTTCGCTTTTCGCTGACGTCAGGTCGGTATGTGCGACTTCAACCTCTTTATTCATTTCAGCAAGGATTTTTTTGACATTCATTTCAACGATAAAGCTGCTGCCTAAACCATTGCCACAGACGATGAGTACTTTTTTCATTCTCTTTTCCTTCAGTCAATAACGGCCTGAATTGCCTTAATATCATCGGCTTTTAACAATCGTTCTAGCTTTTGCCGATCGCTAAAGAGTTCTGCCAGTTCACCGATCATCGTGATATGTTCATTCCCGGAACAAGCGCATAGCATAATAACCACGTATACCGGGTCGTTCTCAGTCGAGCCAAATGATATGCCCTCTTTAATATGAAGGAGTGATAATCCATTCCTCAATGCACCTTGCTCGGGGCGGGCATGAGGCATCGCTAATCCTGGGGCTAATAGATAATAAGGCCCAAATTCTTCATGGCTTTTAAAAATCGCCTCAATATAGTGCTCTGCCATATACCCCTGCGCCAGCAAAGGTTCTGCTGAGAGTCGAACGGCATTTTTCCAGTTATCTATTGCGTTAATGACATTAATTTTATCCGGGGTTAACCAGTCTCTAATCATATGCACTCCCGAGGGATTCCATGTGCTGAACTATAAACAGCTAAATAAAATGCAACTGTGATACATCTCTCAAAGTTAGCGCTAACAAGCAAAAATGTTAAAAATCGAGTTACCGCTAACATTTGTTATAATGTGCTTTCCCCTTCGCTGTGGTAAGTTATAATGCGTATCAACGATTTACTTTTGTTACTTATTATTTTTCAAACGGTTGGTGATCCTGGTGAAGAGTCTAGACGCAGACAATAGCCCGAAAGAAAAACGTCGTAAGGGAACTGGGAAGATAACCCTGACCGAAGTGGCTGAGTTTGTCGGCGTGAGCGCCATGACTGTCTCCCGTGCGCTGAGAATGCCTGAAAAAGTCAACCCTGACCTTCGCGATCGTATTGATGCGGCAGTCAGTCAACTCGGCTATGTCCCCAATCTCCAGGCGCGTAATCTGGCGTCGGTCCATTCCGATCTCATTTTGGCCGTCGTCCCCACCTTCTCTTCGCCAGGTTTTTTGCCGGTGTCGGAGGCATTACAAAAAATCCTGACTGAACGCGGCTATACCATGATGTTTATGGAATCTGGTCATGACGGTCAAAACGAACAAAGAACGTTTGAAAAAATGCTCGCCTATAACCCGGCAGCGATTATTCAGTTCAATATCGACACCATTGAGAGCTGCACCCAGCTGCTGGCCAATGTTGATGTGCCTATCCTGGAGATTGGCGCGTTAAATACCCAGCCTGTTGGCATGTGCATCGGCGTGGATTACGGTAAGGCAGTGAAACAGATCGTAACCCACCTCGCGGATGCCTCATTAAAAAACATCGCGTTGTTGTGTACCCCAGCCAACAATACGATGTTTCGCCAGCTTCTGAGTGGCTGGAATACGGCGATGTTGGCCCTGAACCGTTCGCCACATCGGGTGGTGACCACGCATTTGCCTTCAACCATCGCCACAGGCGTGAATATTTTCAAGGATATGATGATTACCTGGGGCGATCTGGATGCGCTTATTTGCACTTCGGATGAAATGGCGTGCGGATGCATGATGGCCTGCCACAGCGCCGGGATCAAAGTGCCCAATACCGTAGCCATTGCGAGTTTAGGCGGCGGGGTTTTATCGACAGTCTGTTCCCCTGCCCTGACAACCGTTGAATTTCCCTGGCATGACATTGGGGTGAAGGCGGGAAAAGCGCTTCTCGAGCTGCTAAACGATAAGTCTTGTGAAAAGTTCATAGAAATTCCGTCAGTACTCAAAGTCCGGGCCAGTACCGCGGTATAACCGCCATCCATGGCTTAATCTGGCGGCCCCCCTGCTTATCGCTTCAATTCGTCCTGCCACAGCGGGGATGACGCCAGCTGATGGCATAGCGTGTCGATAAATACCCGGGTCTTGGCGGGAACCAGCGTGCCGGGCGGCATCAGGGCATAAACGCTGACCTTCGCCGCACTGTACCGCCTGGCTAACCATCCACCCCGGCAGCAGTGCGATCCCGGTTGCCCGAATAACCGCCGTCAGCAGCGCTTCACTGATATTGGTGGATTGCCGAACTGTTCTGGCAGCAATACCGCCAGCCATCAGCGCAATGGACAGCGGAAGCGTTTTATCCCGCCCCCCTCCATCAGTAACCTTCCCCGGCCGTCGCTCGGCGTCCGGGAGGCATCGCCGGATGGTGCAGAAGTGCCCTCTGCGGCGCTACTGCAGAGGGTGTTCCGTTTACCTGGCCAGCCACTGACGCCAGCCGCCCCAGGCGGTGATCTCGGTGGCCGCGCCCAGCCCCCCGGCTTCACAGATAAAGCCTGTCACCCAGCGGCCGTCCGCCAGCTCAATCTGTCCCAGCCCCAGCGGCGCGGGGATGGCGGCCAGCAGCGACCCCACCTCAGCGCTGGGGATCGCCCAGACTTCCACCGCTATCGCGGCCCCCTCTGGCTCGTCACGCACCATCGCCGGGCGCTTGCCATCCGGGAGGACATACAACCGATAGCGCGGCGCGCTGTGGGTCGCCTGCAGCAGCCGGCCGCCCCGCGCCAGCAATTGACCGTTCAGCGGCTGGCCGGTCAGGTGGGCGCCGCATACCGCCAGGGCCATCCGATCATGGCCCGCGGGGTGCGCAGGCGGTGGGCTCTCCAGCCGCGCGCCGCCTGCCAGCGGCAGCCGCTCCGCGCGCTGGAAGGCGTCGGCCAGGCTCAGCAAATACTGATCGGTAAAGGCCCGGCCGAACATCGTGACGCCGGAGGGCAGCCCGTCGGGCATAAACCCGCACGGCACGCTCACCGCCGCATAGTCCAGCAGGTTCATAAAGTTGGTGTAGTAGCCCAGGTCGGCGTTGCGGGCGATGGGCTCCGCCGCCAGCTCGTCCAGCGTTACCGGCCGCGGAAAGGTTGGCGTGAGCACGCAGTCCAGCGTCTCGAGGATGGCATCGCACTGCGCTTTATACTCCTGCAGCTGATACATCGCCTTAAAGGTCGCCGTCGCGTCGATATCAGGCGCTTTCGCCAGCACGTCGCGAATGACCGGCAGCACGGCGTCAGGCTGCTGCTCAATCAACGGGCCAGCCACCGCATAGCGTTCAGCGACCCACGGCCCGTCATACAGCAGGCGGGCGGCGGCGAGAAAAGGCGCAAAATCGATCGCCACGGCTTCCCCGCCGAGCGCCGTCAGCCGCTGCACGGCCTGGGCGAACAGCGCTTCGCTGGCGCGGCAGCCGAGGAAGTTAAGCTCCCGCGGGACGCCAAAGCGAAACCCGGCGGACGGCCTGCCGAAGGCCTGACGACTGTTCCACTGGGGATTGCGGCTGCTGTAGCTATCCTGCGGATCGGCCCGGGCAACCAGGGCCAGCAGCTGGCTGGCCTCGTCGGCGGTGGCGCTGAAAAAGGTCACGCAGTCCAGCGTGCGGCAGGCCGGTACCACCCCGGCGGTGGAGATCACCCCTTTCGTCGCTTTCAGGCCCACCAGGTTATTCAGCCCGGCCGGGACGCGACCGCTGCCGGCGGTGTCGGTCCCCAGCGCGAAGCTGGCGACGCCCAGGGCTACCGCCAGCGCCGACCCGGCGCTGGAGCCGCCGGAGGGATAAGCGGGATGGTACGCGTTGCGGCAGCGACCATACGGCGAACGGGTCCCGTTCAGGCCGGTGGCAAACTGATCGAGATTGGTTTTGCCCACCGGCACCGCCCCCAGGGCAATCAGCTGTGCGACAATGGTCGCGCTTTGCGTCGGCCGGTAAGCAAACGCCGGACAGGCGGCAGTGGTGACGATCTCCGCAAGGTCAATATTATCTTTGATGGCGAACGGCACCCCGTACAGCGGGAGCGTGTCTGGCGAATGGCCTTCCAGCGCCGCCAGAAACGGCGCCTGCTCCGCTTCGCTCAGGAGATGGATAAACAGATTAAACTCGGGATCCAGCGCTTGCGCCCGCTGGCGGATCCCCGCCAGCAGCGCGCGCGGGGTGGTGTGGCCGTTACGATAGTTCGTCGCCAGAGTCGCCAGGCGTAAATCAAACGTCTGCTGCATCATGCCTTCTCCTCAATAATCACTGCCACCCGCTGCCCGGCACGCACCGCGCTGCCTGGCTGCACATTGACCTGCTGAACCCTGCCATCGCACGGCGCCAGCAGCGGGATCTCCATTTTCATCGACTCAAGCACCACCAGCACATCGCCGGCGCGTACCTGGCTGCCGGCCGCGGTCTGTACCTGCCACAGATTACCGGATACCGGGCTTTCCACCCCCTGCTCCCCCGGCTGCAGCGGCGCATCGCCCGCCTCTTCTGTCGCGCTCTCCTGGCTGTCGAAATGGGCCTGGCCGCTGGCGATCCAGCGCTCGCGCTCGTCGTTAAACGCCCGCTGCTGATGATCGCGAAATGCGCTAATGCTCTGCGCCTCGCGAGAGAGAAACTGCTGGTACTCCGCCAGCCGCAGCGTGCTGTGCTCGATGCGCAGCGGGTAGCGTCCGAGCGGGAAATCGCGGCGAATAGCCAGCAGTTCTTCCGCCGAGACCGGATAGAAACGCAGCTGGTCGAAAAAGCGCAGCAGCCAGGGCTTGCCGGCAAAATCGGCCACCTCGTGATAGCGATTCCACATCTGCAGGGTGCGGCCGACAAACTGATAGCCGCCCGGGCCTTCCATGCCGTAAACGCAAAGATACGCTCCGCCGATGCCCACCGAGTTTTCCGCCGTCCAGGTTCGCGCCGGGTTGTATTTGGTGGTGACCAGCCGATGGCGCGGATCAAGGGGCGTGGCCACCGGCGCGCCGAGATAGACATCGCCGAGACCCATCACCAGATAGCTGGCGTCAAACACCGTTTGCCACACCGCCTGCTCATCCGGGAGATCGTTTATCCGGCGAATAAACTCGAGGTTGCTTGGGCACCAGGGGGCGTCCGGGCGGACGGTGGTCATATATTTGTCGATCGCCTTGCGGCAGGCCGGATCGTCCCAGGAGAGCGGGAGATGCACCACCCGTGTCGGAACCTGCAGATCGTCGCTAATGCAGACCGTGGCCCACTCCTCGCGGACCCACGCCAGCAGGGTCTCCAGCGCCAGCGTTTCCGGCTGGAAATGGAGCTGCAGAGAACGGATCCCCGGCGTGATATCGATGATCCCGTCCCGGGATTGCCCCTCAAGGGCCTGCATCAGGGCATGGATGCGAAAGCGCAGCACCAGATCCAGCTCCGCCTCACCGGCCTCCAGCAGCAGATGGGTATCGCCGGAGAGGCGCGCCACCAGGCGTTTGTCAGCGTCGCCGCAGGTCATCACCACCGGTGAGGTGAGCGGCACAGGCTGCCAGGCAACGTCCTGCGCCTGCAGGGTCGCCAGCTCTGCGCGACGGCCTGCCGCCAGCCGCCGGGCGGTGGGGACGTCAATCGCCACAAAGCGCACCTTATCCCCCGCCTTAAGCTGGCCCAGCTGCCAGAGATCGGCTTCGATCACCGTGACCGGGCAGACGAAGCCCCCGAGGCTTGGGCCGTCCGGCCCGAGGATCACCGGCATATCGCCGGTAAAATCCACCGCCCCCACCGCGTAGGGGTTGTCGTGAATATTCGACGGATGGAGCCCGGCTTCGCCGCCGCTGTCGCGGGCCCAGACCGGCTTGGGCCCGATCAGGCGCACGCCGGTGCGGCTGGAATTAAAATGCACTTCCCAGTCGGTGGCAAAAAAGGTCGCCATATACGCCGGGGCAAAGAACTCCGGCGCGCCGTGGGGGCCATAAATCACCCGCAGCGTTCGCACTTCCGCAAGCTCAGGGCGCAACCCTGCGGGAAGCGCCGCGCCTTCCATGGTCTCAGCCGGAGGCGCAAGATGCAGCACGTCGCCGGCGCGCAGCGCCCGTCCGCCGTGGCCGCCAAACTGACCGAGGGTAAAGGTGCTTTTACTGCCCAGGTAGTCCGGCACCTGAATGCCGCCGCGCAGGCAGAGATAGCTTCTGACGCCTGGCCCGCTTATCGCCCCCAGCCTGAGGGTCGCCCCCGCCGGAACAGAGAAGACGCCGTCCATCTCCTGGTCGATGCCGTCGAGCGTTACGGGCAGCGGCGCGCCGCAGACCACCGCCTGCACCGCGGTGTTAAATTTCAGCGTGGGTCCGCTAAGGGTGATCTCCAGCGCGGCGTCGCCCTCGGCATTGCCCAGCAGACGATTGCCCAGGCGCAGCGCCCGGTCATCCATCGGGCCTGAGGGCGGTACGCCCACCGCCCAGTACCCCAGACGTCCCGGGTAGTCCTGGACGCTGGTCTGGGTGCCGGCGCTGAGTACCTCCACGGTATCGGCCCGGTAGCGCAGTTGCTCCAGACAGCGGGTCCAGGGTTCCCCGGCGGTGAACGGCGCAAAGCGAAGGATCTGCTGCAGGTACTGGCGGTTGGTTTCGACGCCGTACAGGCGGGTCTCCGCCAGGGCCTGCGCCAGGCCGTCGATCGCCTCATCGCGGCTGGGGCGCCAGACGATAGCTTTCGCCAGCAGCGGGTCAAAAAACGGCGGCACTTCACAGCCGGCCTCGACCCAGCGGTCGATGCGCAGGGTAGCGCCGTCCGCCGGCGGAAACCAGACGTCGGTTAACAGTCCGGGCGAAGGCTGAAACTGACGGCCAGGATCTTCGGCGTAAATTCGCGCCTGAATGGCATGCCCCCGGGGCTGTAGCCCGGCGGACAGCTCGCTCAGCGGCGGTAAATCCCCTGCCGCCAGGGCGATCATCCAGCGCACCAGGTCCACGCCCCACACCTGCTCCGTGACGCCGTGCTCCACCTGCAGCCGGGTATTGACCTCCAGGAAATAGAAGCGCTGCGCCGCGCTGTCGTAGACAAACTCCACCGTCCCGGCGCTGCGGTAGTTCACCGCTTTCCCGAGGGCAATGGCCGCGCTACACAGCGCCTGCGCCATCCCGTCCGGCAGATTTGGCGCCGGCGTCTCTTCAATCACTTTCTGGTTACGCCGCTGCAGCGAGCAGTCGCGCACGCCGAGGGCGATAACCGCCCCCTTCCCGTCGCCGAAGATCTGCACCTCGAGATGGCGGGCGCGTTCGATATATTTTTCGAGAAACACCCCGGCGTCGCTGAAGTTGTTTTGCCCCAGCCGCTGCACCGTGGCAAACGCCTCGCTCAGTTCGCGGGCGTCGCGGCAGACGCGCATGCCAATCCCCCCGCCGCCCGCCGTGCTCTTGAGCATCACCGGGTAGCCCACCGCCTCTGCCGCCCGGCAGGCTTCTTCGCTGTCGGCCAGCAGGTCGCTGCCTTCCAACAGCGGAACGCCCTCCGCTTTGGCCAGCGCGCGGGCGGTATGCTTCAGGCCGAAGGTTCGCAGCTGTTGCGGGGTCGGGCCAACAAACGCCAGTCCCGCCGCCTCACAGGCCTCGGCGAAGGCGGCGTTTTCCGACAGAAAGCCGTAGCCGGGGTGGATGGCGCGGGCGCCGCTCTGCCGCGCGGCGGCAATGATCTTCTCTACGACTAAATAGGTTTGCGCTGCCGGCCCCTCGCCAAGGCTCAGCGCCTCATCCGCTTCGCGGACGTGCAGACTGCTCAGGTCGGCTTCGGCGTAAACGGCGACGCCCTTCACCTGCATGGCGCGCAGGGTGCGCAGAATGCGGCAGGCAATCGCCCCGCGGTTGGCAATCAGTAAGGTATCAAACATAAGCGGAACTCACAGCGAAGCGGGTCGTCCCGCAACAATTCGTCTTCCCCTGAGGTCGTCCCCGGGAGAACCGGCGCTTAAAGGTGGCGCGTCGGCGTGTGGTTCAGGCGGTCGGCGCGAACGGCGAACAGCCGAAAGGCCAGCAAACGCCAGCGCTGCCAGCGGGTCAGTTCCATACCAGCACCTCGGCGGGGGTCGGGTTCCAGCCATTGCAGGGATTGTTGAGCTGCGGGCAGTTGGAGATCAACACCATGGCGTTACACTCCGCGCGCAGTTCCACGTATTTTCCCGCCGCCGAGATGCCATCCGCAAAGGTCAGACCGCCCTCCGGCGTCACCGGCACGTTCATAAAGAAGTTAATGTTGGCGCCAATATCGCGCTTATGCAGACGACCATCATGCAGACAGGCGCAGAGGAAATTATCCCGGCAGCTGTGCATGTAGCGCTTGTCGAGGGCGTAGCGGACGGTGTTACTCTCCTGGGCGCAGGCGCCGCCGAGGGTATCGTGCCGCCCGCAGGTATCGGCCACGATGGTCATCAGCGGACGGCCAAGGTTGGAATAGAGCACGCTGCCGGCGGTGAGGTAGGCGTTACCCTGGCGGCGCAGCGTGCGCTGCGCATCGTAGCGCTCGCGCGGGTTGTCGGCGTTGTAAAACAGGGTATCAATCGCCTGGTTGCCTTCGAGATCGAGCAGACGCAGGGTTTGCCCTTGTTTAACCTCGAACAGCCACGGCTCCCCGGCGGGGATCACATGGCGATAGACGGCCTCTTCCGGACGTCGGTGACTGGTGATAAGGGTCATAAACGCCTCCTTACAGGGCAAAAAGTTGGGTATTGCGGAACGCGCGCAGGTTCTCATCGCGGGTCAGGAGCGCCTGAGTGGCCGCGTCTTCATCGTCGGCCTGATACCAGCTCAGCTGTACCGGACGGGGGGCATACTCTGTGGCCGGATCCTGAGGATGCGGTAGCGCGGTGAGGACCAGCAGGACGTCCATCGGGGCATACAGTTCCACATAGTCCCCGGCGCGGCTGTTGCCGGAGACAAAGTGAAAGCGCCCCTCGTCATCGACGGTCACTTTGCTGAAGAAGTTGACTACCATCAGCAGATCTTCCAGACCGAGATCCCATTTCCCCATCTCCACCAGCAGGTTATCGACGCCGTTGCGGTAGAAGCCATTGCGTAATTCCTGATAGCGTCCGGCGCCATATTTGTCGTGCGTCTCCCCGGCATTGAGGACCCCGCCGAACGGATCGTGCCAGCCGCAGCTGTCGGCGACGATCCCGGCCAGCACCCGGCCCATATCGGAGTAGAAACAGTGCCCGGCGGTCAGGCGCGCGGTATGCTGTCCTTTGAGGGTATCCGGCAGGTTGAGCCGCTCACTTTTCTCATGAGGATTGAGCATCATCATGCTGACGTTTGCCCCGCCGTCGAGATCGGTCAGGCGCAGGATCTGCCCTTTGCGCAAAATCAGCGAGGTGTGCGCCCCGCCGGGAAGCCGCTCTTCGCGCAGGCTGGGGGTGGAGTGAAACAGTTCAGTCATCAATTTATCTCCTTAATGCGTAAACGTTGGTGTCGCTACCGGCGGCCAGTTGCGCCATCCGCGCTTCATTGAGCGGGATGTCGTAGGTAATACGCGCTCCCCAGGCGTTGGGCGCCTGCGGGTCGATGCGCACTTTGTCGAACACCAGCAGCCTCGTGCCCAGGTTGAAGCCTTCGGCCAGGTCGTGGGTGACCATAAACACCGTCATGCGCGTTTCGCTCCACAGCTGGAGCAGCAGCGCATGCATATCCTTGCGAATGCCGGGATCCAGCGCGCCGAAGGGCTCGTCCAGCAGCAGCACCCGCGGCTGCATCACGAACGCCTGGGCAATGGCCAGCCGCTGCTGCATCCCACCCGAGAGCTGCGCCGGGTATTTATCCAGGGCGTGTCCCAGGCCCACTTTCTCCAGCATTCGCTGGGCCTGTTGCCGGGCCTCGCGCTTTCTGCCGCCAAACAGGCGCCCCAGCAGCGGGGACGCCGGCAGCTCCAGGCCGATGGCGACGTTATCCAGCACGTTGAGATGCGGAAACACCGAATAGCGCTGGAAAACCACGCCGCGACTGCGGTCCGGCTCCGCCGCCAGCGGCTGGCCGTCGAGCAGGATGGCGCCGCGGGTCGGTTGCTCCTGACCGAGCAGCAGACGCAGAAAGGTCGATTTACCGCAGCCGGACGCGCCGACCATTGAGCAAAACTCGCCCTCTTTCACCTGCAGATTAATGCGCTCCAGCACCACGTGGTCGCCGTACTCCTGCCAGATGTTTTTGATGTCGATAAAACTCATCCCCGGCCTCCTTCCGCCCACGGGAAACAGGCTTTGTGCAGCTGACGCAGCGCCAGATCCATCAGCCATGCCAGCAGCGTGATCCAGATGACATACGGAATAATCACATCCATCGCCATATAGCGCCGCACCAGGAAGATGCGATACCCCAGCCCGGCGGTGGCGGAGATGGCCTCGGCGGAGATCAGGAACAGCCATGCTGAGCCCAGCAGCAGGCGCAGAGAAGCGATCAGCCGCGACAGCAGCTGAGGAAGCACCACCCGCAGCACCACCGTCCAGCTATTAGCCCCCAGGGTCTGCGCCTTTATAAACAGCTCCGCCGGGATCTCCCGCGCCCGCTGCTCCAGGTCGCGCGCCAGCATCGGCGTAATGCCGATGACGATCAGCATCACTTTCGACAGCTCATCCAGGCCAAAGACGATAAACAGCACCGGCAGGATCGCCAGCGGCGGGATCATTGACACCACCGTCATCAGCGGCGACAGCGCCGCGCGGTACATCGGGAAGACGCCGGCGGCGATACCGATGCCGAGGCCGATCAGCGACGAGACGGCCAGGCCCGTCAGCAGACGGCTCAGGCTGATCAGCGTGTCGGCCCACAGCAGATACTCGCCGCTGCGTTTGTCCGGGGTGAACGCCATCCGGTCAATGGCCGCCGCCATCTGCGACAGGCCTGGCAGCAACTTGTCCTGCGGATTGGCTTCCAGCCGCACCGCCGATCCCATAAACCAGGCGGCGATCAGCAGCACAAACGGCAGCAGCATCAGCGTCAGGCGCATCCCCTTTTGGGGATATCGGTTAATGTGGCGCATGGCGTGGTCTCCCGGCGGCAATCATTACAGCTGGCCCGCGGCGGCCAGCTTCAGGTAGCTGTCGTCAAAGCGCAGTTTGCGGTTGGCGGCATCGCCGAGCGTGACATTGCCCGGGAAGGTCATGCCGATAAAGTCCGCGCTCTGCGCCCCCTCGCCCAGCAGACCTTTATCGAAGGAGAACTGCGCCACACGCTGCATGGTTTTCGCCAGATCCGGCGAGGCGATAAACGCCAGGGTGTCGGCAGGCGTCCAGAAAAGATGAGTGGTTTTGAGCTGCGCCTGGTAGCCGGCGAGATCGGTACCGGAGTCGGCGGCCATAGCGCTCAGCGCCTGGGTATCGCCGGCCTTCATTTTGGCCATCATTTCAAACCACGCGCCGGTCAGCGCTTTGCCCAGCGCCGGGTTATCTTTCAGGGTCTGGGTATTGACCACCATCATGTCGATAAGCTCGCCCGGCACCTGCGAGGAGCTAAACACTTCGCTGGTTTGCGGGGTCTTTTTGATAACCGACAGCTGTGGATTCCAGGCCACCGCCGCCCGCACGCCGCTGGTGCCAAAGGCCGAGACGATATCGGCATCGGAGGTATTCACCACCTTGACGTCTTTTTCCTGCAGCCCGGCTTTTTCCAGGCCGCGCACCAGCAGATAGTGGGAGACCGACAGCTCCGGGAGATACACCGACATCCCTTTCAGGTCGCTGAGCTTTTTATCCGCCCCTTTCAGAACCACCCCGTCGTTACCATCGGAGTAGCTGCCGGTGATCAGCGCCGTGCTGTCGACACCGCCGGCCGCCGGAATGGTCAGGGCGTCCATATTCGTCATCGTGCAGCCGTCAAACTGCCCGGCGGTGTACTGATTGATGGATTCGATGTAATCGTTGAGCTGAACAATATTGATTTTGATGCCGTACTTGCTGGCCCATTTATCGATGATCTTTTCATTGCTGATGGCGCCCCAGGGCATCCAGCCGGCGTAGATGGTCCAGCAGACGTTGAACTCTTTCTTGACGGCGGCAAAGGACGGGACGCTGGTCAATAGCGTCAGTGACAGGACAAGTGAGCGGAGGAGCGGCGATGTTTTCATGGTGGACCTCTGGTTAGCACGAGAAACGGAGCAGCGCGACACCCAACGGTGCTGCTGTCTCCCGGGCTTTTATCCCGCCGTGTAACCTCGCCGAGGTCGCCAGCTCTCGGACCAGACGTTCACCGCGGTGAACCGGAACCCTAGCCAGCTATTGTGTGATCTAAATTGTCTGTTGCGCTGCTTTCTGCTGATGGTATTGCAAGGGCCATGCCAGGAGCCAGACAGCAGTACTTTCAGTGATTTACCGCCAACCGGCGCATCGCCTCCCAAAAATGGGGAGTAAAAGTGGGGCATTGCATGGCTTTGGTGCAAAGGGAAAGCCCACCGCGTCCTGGCCAACAACCGGCCGCGGGTCATGGGGGATGAATCCTGTAGCTGATTATCATGGCGCGGGGTAAATGTTTGCCATTACGCCGCTTCGACATGGGGGATGTCGCAGGCGCTTCTTCCCTGTCCCGTCGCCAGGGGGGCTCATATTTTTACCGCCTGTTTTCCCCGCCTGACGGTAAAGCATTTAAATGTTGAATACATACTAATGCTAAATCGCAGGCTTGTGCGTTTTAACGCACGATGATAATATTGCGCCACGTTATGTAGAGGGGTGGAATAAATTCACCATTCGTTAACTCAGAATGCCTGGCCTGTTAAATACAAGTTAAAATCACGCCAATGTTATTTAACACAGAGAGGTTTCATGAAAATATTGCTGATGTTGCCCCCCCTTTTTCTGTTAAGTGGTTGTGTGGATCTGGGTGATGTGGGCATACACCCGGAAGAAGAAACCTATTACGTTAATCAGGGAAAAAATCAGGTGATCGATTGCCTTAATAATGCCGCGTCTAAAGCGAATTTATCGCTGGAATATGATGACACTCTTCCTGAAAACATCGATAAATACAACCTGAGGAATACTGAAAACACGACTGTCGCGTGGGTGGAAATCAGTAACTTCAACGGCAGGCAGACTTCGGTAGAATTTTATTATGCGCCGCATGCCCCGGATATACATCGGTCGGTCACTACCATTGCTGAACGGTGTACATAATGCCCGGATAACCAGAGACAGAGTTAAGCTGACAAGAAACGAATGATGAAAACCTCCCTCCTTTTGCTAATAGCAGTGCTGGTGATTTCTGGCGAGTTACACGCTGATACTGTTTTTTATCAGGATAGCCATTTTGTCGGGCACTCTCTTTTTACAGGCACCGTAAGCAAAGCGAAGCACCATAATAAATTAGCGATGAGTTTTGGCATTTGCCAACTGAGAAAAATCATCAGGAGCGTCACGGATAGCGACGCAAAAAAAGACGCGTAAAGATTGTCCAATAGCTGGCCAGTGTATCCCCCACCCGGCAGACGCACCTCCCCCGTAAAATGAAATACGAGTGACCTGCTTCAGATGAGCGTGGTGCTTGACACGGTTGATGTCTGCCGCGCACGCCTCCTCATCATCCAGATGTTATGTTCATCTCGTAACACCTGACGGACGCCTGGTGTTACGCTAACGTCATATAAGGCAGATCATCCACGCTCGGGATGGGAGTTATTTTGTTAAGCAGTCTTTACCGAAAGCGAGACGGACAAAAGGTATATTCAGTATTTCAGGATCGGCGCTGCTGAAGAACACGTTACCTGTTCGGCTTTCAATGGGTTTGTATTTTTTCAGCATCTCCATTTCAATACCCGTGCTCATAAATGACTTGCCATTTTTATCATACAAAAAGAAGCACATTTTGTTATCTTTGCCAGGTTCAATGCTTTTATCAGAGAAGTTATCAAGCGTAACTTTATAGGTCACCAGATACTTCGCCTCACCGGTCACGCTATCCCATTCACTTCCGGTGGCCTCCTTTAGGGCAAAAATCTTGACCCCTGAAAAATAAGGATCAGGATTCTTTTTATCAATAGCCTGCACCGTTCCTGAGGCAGCGATGGCTACAGCCAGCGCAATACCTTTGGCAATATAATTATGCATTTCCCACCTCATTCAATTTACTATTAAGTGAACGCTACCATAGATCATGATATTGGTATTATCAATGATATTCTCCGTCATCACTATTTGATGAAAATCCAGTCTGTCATTATATTTAAACTTATAAATCAGTGCATTGAGAAAATAACCATTAAAATAATTCCAATGTGAATTTAATAAATTGTTAACTGTAACTTATTTTTCACTTATTTCTGCGTCATGTTTAAGCAGGGTTTATCTTCAACTTCATCAGAATGCGATTTGAAGCCGTTCGCACCGACCAGGTTAGCGCCTCCTGTATCTATAGCGTGAATATAATCAGCGATCAGGAAGAGGATAAACAGGTGGGTGCCTGTCCCCCGCCTGAATGCCATGCCTCTTTTTCCATTAGACCTACCATTGGCCTTGAGCCAGTCATTAAGTGAAGCGCACAGCGATGACCCAATTGCACCGACTCAGTGCCACCTGTTCACCATACTGAATCCCATCCCCTCCCACACTTCCATGTTAACTGTTTGTATATAAAGAACTATTTTAACTGGCACGTTTAATGCTCTGCGGTTGTATACAGCGATGTTGACAAGATCTCAGGCCAAGAGGCGACAACCCATAGCCACCTGCGGTCGCGACGCCAACGCCTTCTTCTCTCCGTGAAGCCTCCAGGGCGGATGCGTTTCACGGAAACCTGCTAACTGAAAACGGAGAACAACATGACGACACTCAGCGAACCGTTGGTTACCCCGAAATATGGCAAATGGCGCCAGCTGGTGCTGGGCCTGATCTGTATGGCCGCCATCTCCAGTCCGCAATATGTCTGGACGCTGCTGACGAAACCCCTGGCCGCAAAGCTGGGCGTCGGTCTGCCCGAGCTGCAGGTCACCTTCTCGCTGCTGATCATCCTCCAGACCTTCTTTTCGCCCTTTCAGGGGCGGTTAGTGGAGAAATTTGGCCCACGGCGGCTAATTGCTATCGGCACGGTGATGGCGGGGATGAGCTGGGTGCTTTCCGCACAGGTGAATGGCCTGGCGACGCTGTGGCTGGTTTATGGCTGCATGGGCGGCCTTGGAACCGGGATCGTCTACATCGGCGTTGTCGGCCTGATGGTCAAATGGTTTCCGCGGCAGCGGGGGTTCGCCGCCGGCGCGGTGGCGGCGGGCTACGGGATGGGGGCCATCATAACCACCTTCCCCATCTCCCTGTCGCTGACCACCAACGGCCTTGAACACACGATGACGACATTCGGGGTCCTCTTCTCGCTCGTCGGCTTCCTCGCCAGTCAGGGACTGAAGCTGCCGCCGCCTGCTGTCTCTTTGCCCGTCAGCCAGACGGTGGCGCAGAGCAGCAGATCGTTTACCTCCCGGGAAATGCTGCGCCAACCGCTGTTCTGGCTGATGTTTGCCATGATGGCGATGATGTCGACTTCCGGGCTGATGGTCACTTCGCAGATGGCGGTGTTCGCCGAGGACTTCGGCATTAGCCAGGCGGTGGTGTTTGGCATGGCGGCCCTGCCGCTGGCGTTAACGATAGACCGCTTCACCAACGGTTTAACCCGGCCGCTGTTTGGTTTTATTTCCGACCGCTTCGGCCGCGAGCAAACCATGTTTATCGCCTTTGCGCTGGAGGGGGTGGCGATGACGCTCTGGCTGGCGTGCCGGGAAGATCCGCTGCTGTTTGTCCTGCTTTCCGGGGTGGTGTTCTTTGGCTGGGGGGAAATCTTCTCCCTCTTCCCGTCGACGCTCACCGATACCTTCGGCAGCGAACATGCCGCCAGCAACTATGGCTGGCTGTATATTTCTCAGGGCATCGGGTCAATCTTCGGCGGCCCGCTGGCGGCGTTGCTCTATCAGTACACCCACGGCTGGCATGTGGTTTTCAGCTGCGCCATTGGCCTGGATTTTGTCACCGCCGCCCTCGCGCTGTGGGTGCTAAAACCGTGGCGCGCGCGCTTTATCCGCCAGCATACCTAACCGGCAACCCTGGCAGAAGTGACGGCCAGGCCGTCACTTCACTGATATTCGCTGCGCAGCAGCGCGTACAGATACTCATCGCCCCACTGGCCTTTAAAAAAGATATTCTGCCGGTAATGCGCCTCGCGACGAAAGCCCAGTCCTTCCAGGAGTTTGATCGCGGCGGTATTGCGGGTGTCTACCACCGCGATCAGCCGGTGATGGGCCAACGGTTCAAAGAGTAAGGCTATCACCGCCTGTATGGCTTCCCGGGCATACCCCTGATGCTGATACGCCGGGGAAAAGGTCATCCCCAGCTCGGCCTGTCTGCCCTGATCGAAAAAGTGGATCCCCACATCTCCCGCCAGCGCACCGTTGGCCTGGATCTCTACGGCAAGCTGGAACCAACTCTCATCCTCAGCAAAGGCCAGGGAACGCTGTTGTTCATAGAAGGCAGTCGCCTCTGCCATACCGTAATGGCTCCAGCTCTGAAAGCGGGCCACTTCCGGCAGGTTGCGATAGCGGCTGAAAGACGGCAGATCTTCCTTTCTGAACCGGCGCAGCAGCAGCCGGGGCGTGGTCAGGGGTAGCAACATCTCTTCTTCCTGGTGAGGGGGGCAATAGCGCGCCATCTTAACCTGCGCAGCCTGACGCCGCTAGCCGCATGGCGGTGCCTCCTCCCAGCGATAGATTTGAGTGGTGGCCAGCGCCAGCATGGCGAAATCTTCCGGCGTATCGCCGTAAGCGAAGATCGCTTCGTCATCGGTCAGGGCGTAGTTCGCCAGGATACGCGCCTTTTTGGCCAGGCCGCTGCAGTCTCCACCCTGATACTTTCCGGTCGCTGCCCCGTTTTGAAATTCCACTTCGCTGCACAGCAGCTCAAGATTATGCTGCTGGCACCACGGACGAAGGTAGACATCCAGCGAGGCTGAGACCACCACGGTGTCCCCTCGCGCCTGATGCCAGGCTATACGCTGCATCGCGTTCTCCCGCAGCGTGCGGGGAATAAACGCCAGGCTATGATCGTTCCCACGCTGCAGGATCTCAGGTTGCGATTTCCCGGCAAAAGCATAATGAAACACTTTTTGCCGGATGGCAGAGGCTGAAAGCCAGCCCATTTTCCAGGAGAGAATATAGGGCAACAGCCGCAGTTTGCCCCGACGAATGGCTTTCGCATCGAGGGACTGATAAATGAAAGGGGTAAACGTATCTTCGTGGGTTATCGTGCCATCGAAGTCAAAAAAGGCAATGTTCTTCTTCATCCTTGTCACCTTATACACCAATACCGGCGCCGCGCGAGGCGCGGCTGATTTACTTTTTGCCCGCCTGGCGGCAAGATCCGGCATAATGCACCGCTGTCGCAGGACGACCGGGTCACCGGCAGTCATGACAGCGAACCATTCGACAGGAAAACGCATGAAGCCAAAACAAGCGGACATTCTCCGCCACGCCAGCGCGCTGTTTAATCGCGAAGGATATCAGTCGCCCAGCATCGAGCGGATTGCTGAGCATGCCGGCATCTCCAAAATGACCTTCTACCGCTACTATGCTGATAAAGAGGCGCTCATTCTGGCTATCCTCCGGCAGAAAGAGAGCGAGTTTATGCAAGATCTGACGCAGATCACCGCGGATAAAGCCACCGCGCGGGAGAAGTTGTTCGCCGTGTTCGACTACTATCAGTGCTGGTTGACCTGCGAAACGTTCCACGGCTGCATGTTTACCCGCGCGCTGTTTGAATATGGCGCGTCATCGCCGGCGATCCGGGAGCAGTGCTCCCGGTTCAAATCGCGCCTGTGGCAGTTCTTCCGCGATATTCTGACTCGGGTATTAAAACCAGAGCCTGCCGAACGGGTCGCCATGATGATGGTGATGCTCATCGATGGCGCCATCGCCGCCCAGCAGGCCGAGTCCGCCGAATGCCGGGAGATCCCGCCGGGGACGACCGCCTGGAGCGCGGCCAAAGCGCTGATCTACTCAGAAGGCGGTACGCTGTGAGCTCATGCTGCCGTCCAGCGACTGCAGCGCCGCCAGCAGACCATCATAGTAATCGTTGCAGGTTTGCAGGCGCAGCGCGGCGCCAAAGTAGACCTCCTCCATCGCCGCCGGATGTTTTTTGCCAATCGGCACAATCACATTGTTCAGCCAACCGTCCGCATGGCCGATATCGACCGTGATATGTTCGGCATAGTAATGCACGTCGCGATCGCTAAGCCCAATCCGCCGACAGCCCGCCACCAGTTTTTCATACTGTGGCGGGTCGAGCAGTTCGGTCATCGCCATCACCCCCAGCGATTTGTAGTAATGCTGACGATTTACGCCGCCGAGCATAAAGGCGTTATACCCGGCCAGCCCCTGCCACTCGTACAAATGGGCAAAATGATTGTCCGGTAAGGCGATATTCCGCCGCTTCAGTAAATCCTTATACAGATTGACGTGGGTGATCTCAGTGCTGCCCTGGCCTATCTCATCCCACAGATTTTGCGCAATCTCGGCGCGGGTTTCCGGCAACGAGCCCACCAGCCCCATCGCCACCAGATCGAAGAAAAGCAGATTCAGCGCGCTGTCGCTTTTGAAGAAATAGTCGATTTGCGCCGCGGAGGCCTCGCTGGCAAGGAAATCGAACAGCGGATGATGAGACGCCGGGTGCTGCTGGCATAAGGCGCGCAGTTCGTCGACGATATTGCCGGCATTGAGCACCGGCCTCTGGCGGTGGAAACGTTTGCTTTCCGCCCGCAGCCACTCAGACTCAATGTAATTTCGGATCCCGGAGAGCAGCGGATGAAACTGATTGGCAGCCGCCGGCGAGAGCGGGTCGGCAAGCCAGGACTGATAAAGGATGAACAGCGCATGGTGCGCGCGCTTTTTGGCCTGCGGATCGTCAGCGGAGAAGGCGCGGATGCAGGTATTCTCCGTCAGATGCCAGGCTCTGTCGGCGACTAGCGGATTGGCCGTCAGCTTCAGCGACAGCGCGTTGCTGTGCAGAAGCTGGTCAATTAACTCATCCAGCGCCAGCCTGGCCATCACCGCGGTTTGGTCACTACCAATGACCCCATTGTCGGTATTACGCATGAATTTATCCCTGTGAAATGCATGGCGACTATACGGTATAGTACCCCTCACAAAGCGGCAACGTAAATTTCAACCACATTATTAATTCGCTGTTTATTAACGATTTTAAATAAACAGAACAAAAGCCACTAAAATAGTGTTGATATTATAAAAATAATAACGTTACCATTCAGTACAGTGACAAACGACACAAGGAATCACGATGCCCTATCTGTTACTGACGCTGGCCGCCCTGTTCTGGGGTGGGAATTACGTTGTGGGTCACGTGCTGGTTCAGGGCGTGGATCCGATCCTGATGACCGAAGCGCGGTGGGCGTTAACGGCGCTGCTGCTGGGCCTGCTCTACCGCCGGCAGATTGCCGGCAGTCGTCACCTGCTGCGGGAAAACGCCCCGGCAGTGCTGGTGCTCACCCTCTGCGGTCAGGTCAGTTTCCCGCTCACGCTCTATATCGGTCTACAAACCACCTCCGCCCTCAACGCCGCCATCTATATGTCCGCCACGCCGAGCATGGTGCTGCTGATTAACCGCCTGATTTTTCGCGACCCGGTATCGGCCCGCAACTGGCTGGGGGTGGTCTTCAGCACCCTCGGCGTGATGATCCTCTTATTCCAGGGCAACCCGCTGCATGCCGCCTCGCTGCATACCTTTTCCGTCGGCGATCTGTGGGCGATGGGGTCGGCGCTGAGCTGGGCGCTCTATTGTTCGCTGTTACGTCTGAAGGACCGCCGGATCCCGGCGAATGGCTTTGTCGCCGTCAGCTCGCTGCTCGGCGCCCTGCTCCTGCTGCCGATCGTCGCCTTCTGGCTGATGCGCCACCCGGCGCAGGACTGGGATGCCTGGCGCGAGCCGTTTTTCCTCAGCGGGCTGGCTTATCTGGTGATTTTTCCGTCATGGCTGGCCTATCTGTTCTGGAATAAAGGGATCGCCACCATCGGCGCCACGCGGGGGGAGATTTACACCCACATCATCCCCCTCTCGGGTGGCGTGTTAAGCATCCTCTTCCTGCAGACCCAGCCCCATGCCTGGCACCTGTTCAGCGCGCTGTTCATTATGCTGGGGATTGGCATCTGCTCGCTGGAAAAACGCCAGGCGGCGACGGTTCGCCTGCGCGGTTAGCGTGTCTGCCGGGCGCCTGATTACGCCCGGCGTCAGCCCTTAACGGCTGGTGGAGAGCGGCTGGTGACGCGCCGCTCCGGCAGGTTGCGCCACCCGGCCCTCGCGGCCAAAGAAGGTCAGAATGGTAATGACGATCGCCACCGTCCCGGCCACCAGGGCCATCGCCAGGCCGTAGTTATGCCCGTGGTGCTGCGCAATGGAGGCCTGCAGGGTGGCATTCACCGAGGCCAGCAGATTCCCCAACTGATAGACGAAACCGGGCAGCACCGCCCGGGTGTTGGCCGGAACCAGTTCGTTGAGCCAGGTAGGGATCACCCCCCAGGCGCCCTGCACCATAAACTGCATCATAAACGCCCCGGCCCCCAGCGCCAGCGAGCCGCTGGCGAAAGCCCACAGCGGGATCACCGGCAGCGCCAGCAGAGCGGCGATCATAATCGCTTTGCGCCGGCCAATCTTCTCCGACAGCGAGCCGAAGAACACCCCGCCGATGATTGAGGCGATGTTGTAGCACACCGCGATAATGCTGACCGTTTCCGGCGCAAACCCGTGCTGGACTTTCAAAAATACCGGGTAGAGATCCTGCGTCCCATGGGAGAAGAAGTTAAAGGCCGCCATCAGCACCACCAGGTACAGGCACAGCTTCCAGTGGCTACGCAGCACCGGCAGCAGAGCCGTGCTCGCTTTACTCTGCCGGGCCGCCAGCCAGACCGGGGACTCCTCGACGCAGAAATAGATAAACGGCAACAGCAGCACCGGGGCGGCGCCAATGACAAACATCCCGCGCCAGCCGAGCTGTGCAAACAGCAGCCCGTAGGCCACGGCCGCCAGCAGATAGCCGAAGGGATACCCCGCCTGGAACAGACCGGACATCAGGCCGCGCGAGCGGTCGGGGATCGTCTCCATCGCCAGCGACGAAGCCACGCCCCAGATCCCGCCCATCGCCACGCCGTACAGCACCCGCAGCAGAAAAAAGAGCATCAACGACGGCGCCGCGGCGGAGAGCAGCTCAAAGGCGGAGAAGAAAACGATATTGAGCATCAGGATCGGTTTGCGGCCAAACTTTTCCGCCGCCCTGCCGAAGATCAATGCGCCGACGGGCCGCACGGCCAGGGTCAGCAGAATCGCCAGGGTGACCTCTTCGAGGTCGACGTGAAAGGAGTGGGCGATATCGCTCAGTAAAAAAACCAACAGGAAAAAGTCGAAAGCATCGAGCGTCCAGCTTAAAAAACTAGCGATCGCTGCATTGCGCTGTCGTGAAGTCCAGCCGTGCATTTTGTCATCCCTATCCCGACGGCGTTGCCGGGAACTTGCGCGGCGTCCGGCAGAGCAGGCTGGTGTCACCGCTTGTGTAAATTGTTTGTATAGAAAGTTGCTCTTTTGTTAATTACACCCCTTTTCCGGCCGTCGGCAAGTTTATTAGCACGCTAATTTGTTTCAAATTGCGTGCGACGGCCCACCGGTTCGCTAATTTTCGACCAGAATTAAGGGCAGGCTGGCTTCAGTGCACTGCCCCGATGCCGTATCCACCCACAGGAAGGGAGAGAATCATGAAGAGAATCGCCATCGTCGGCGCCGGGCCGACGGGGATTTACACCTTGTATGAACTGGTGAAGCGCGGTGAGCCGCTATCGATCGCGCTGTTTGAAAAAGAGGCGCAGGCCGGAGTCGGTATGCCCTACAGCGACGATAATACCGCGGCGCAGATGCTGGCCAATATCGCCAGCATTGAGATCCCCCCTATCGACCTGACCTATCTGCAATGGCTGCAGCAGCAGAGCGATGGCTGGCTGGCGGCGCGCGGTTTTGAACGGCACGCGCTGCATGAGCGCCAGTTTCTGCCGCGGGTGATCCTCGGCGAGTACTACCGCGACCGCTTTCTGTATCTTGTCCAACGGGCCAGAGACGCGGGCTTCGTGGTGAACGTTTGCGAGTCCTGTGAGGTCACGGATATTGCGGTGCAGCCCGTCGGGATCGCCATCCACACCGACAGCGCGGCGCAGCCGGTTATCGTCGATCTGGTGGTGATAGCCACCGGCCATTTGTGGCCTGAAGAAGAACGCGCCAGCCGGCAATACTTCCCCAGTCCGTGGACCGGCCTGATGGAGGCCCACATCGCCCCCTGTCGGGTCGGGATCCTCGGGACCTCCTTAAGCGCGATTGATGCCGCCGTGGCGGTTGTGGCCCGCCACGGCGTTTTCCATACTGAACACGACAAAACGACCCATTTTTCCCTGCACCCCGGCAGCGAAGCGCTGGAGATCACGCTGATGTCACGCAACGGCGTGCTGCCGGAGGCCGATTTCTACTGCCCAATCCCGTGGGAGCCGCTGGAGATCGCCACCCCTGCCGCCCTTGAGGCGACCGTCGCTCAGGGCAGCGACGGCCTGCTGGAGCGGGTGTTTCAGCTGATCGTCCAGGAGCTGGAATATGCCGCCCCGGCCTGGTGCCAGGCGATGGGGCTGCGCCAGCTGACGCCTGACAGCATCGCCGACGCCTGGTTTGCCGACCGTCTCACCCATGACCCCTTCCAGTGGGCGCAGCACAATCTGCAGGAGGTGGAGCGTAATAAGCGCGAGCGCCACACGGTGCCCTGGCGCTATGCCATTCTCCGCCTGCACGAGGCGATTGAAACCGTGGTGCCGCAGCTCAACGACGAGGACAGCCGTCGCTTCCGCCAGGGGCTCGCCCGCGTGTTTATTGATAACTACGCCGCGATCCCGCCGGAGTCCATTCGCCGCCTGCTGGCCCTGCACCGGGCGGGCATTCTGCGAATTGTGGCGCTGGGTGAGGATTACGATCTGCAGCGCGAGTCTGACCGGACGCTGATTGTCCATCATCAGCAGCGCTGTGAATTCGATGTCTTTATCGATGCCCGCGGACAGAAAGCGCTCAAAACCCGGGATCTGCCCTTTCCTTCACTGCGCCAGCAGCTGCTGGCCTGCGGCGACGCTATTCCGGACGTTGGCGATGACTACACGCTGCAGGCGCCGGAGGCAGTGCGCGGCCGGGTCGCCTTCGGCGCCCTTCCCTGGCTGATGCACGATCGCCCCTTTGTCCAGGGGCTGACGGCCAGCGCCGAGATTGGCAGCGCAATGGCCCGCGCGGTGTCACAGCAGGCAACCGGCCGGCGGCGCCGTCTCTGGTTTATCGACTAGCGGGACGTTTAAACGCAATATCCGAATAAAGGGGGGCTGGCAGGCGTGCTATAAACAGTGGCTGTTCGCCCCCGAGCAAGACCACGTCTAACATTTACGAGGTACTCATGAGTCATCTTTTTAGCGCGACGCGTATTGGTCAGTTGACGCTGGATAACCGTATCGTTATCGCCCCCATGTGTCAGTACTCTGCCGACGAGGGGAAGGCGACGTCCTGGCACCGGATCCATCTCGGGCAGCTGGCGTTCTCCGGCGCCGGCTTGTTAATTCTGGAAGCCACGGCGGTAGAGCCGGCGGGACGTATCTCGCCGGGGGATCTGGGGCTGTGGGATGATGAAACCGAAAACGCCCTGCGCGCCGTGGTGGAGGATATCCGGGCCTGGTCACCGATCCCTCTGGGGATCCAGCTGGGGCATGCCGGGCGCAAGGCCTCCTGCGCGGCCCCCTGGCAGGGTGGCCATCAGCTGGCGCTCAACCAGGGCGGCTGGCAGACCGTCGCCCCCTCCGCGGTGGCGTTTCACGACGGCGATCGCGCCCCGGCCGAGCTGAGCCATGCCGATCTGGCGCGCATCAAAGCGGCCTTTGTCGCCAGCGCATTGCGCGCCCAACGCCTGGGCTTTGAGCTGATTGAGCTGCACGCCGCCCACGGCTATCTGCTGCACCAGTTTCTTTCGCCGCTCAGCAATCAGCGCCGGGACGAGTATGGCGGTTCGCTGGAAAACCGCATGCGCTATCCGCTGGAAGTGTTTAAGGCAATCCGCGAGGCGGTGGGCAACGCCATGGCGGTGGGCGTCAGGTTGTCGGCTACCGACTGGGTCGAAGGCGGCTGGGACGGCGAGCAATCCATTCAGTTCAGTCAGCAGCTGGAAGCGCTGGGCAGCGACTATATCCATGTCTCCAGCGGCGGATTGTCGCCGCAGCAGGCAATCACCGTCGGGCCGGGGTATCAGTTGCCTTTCGCCCGCGACATTCGCGAGCAGGTAGCCATCCCGGTGATTGGCGTGGGACTGATCACCGACCCGCAGCAGGCGGAAGCGGCGCTGGAGAATGGCGATGCCGACCTGATCGCCCTCGCCCGCGCGGTGCTCTACGATCCGCACTGGCCATGGCACGCCGCGGCCAGCCTTGGCGCCCAGGTTCGCGTCCCTTCGCAGTACCTGCGCTCGGAGCCGCACGGCCTGAAAGGCACCCTGCTTCCAAACCGCTGAACCCGGAACGGGCATCAAAAAGGGGTATCGTAAGATACCCCTGAGCAGGATGTTAATGCCGTTCTATGTACCGGGCGGCGGCAACGCCTTGCCCGGCCTACAATACCCGATCATTGCGCAGCCAACTCGCCCCCTTGCAGGCCCGCGCAAGCGCAGCGCCATCGGGCGCGATATCAGGCTCCACGCTCTGTTTTTACGGACGGCGACTGGCCAGGCAAACACCGCGAGTTACTGCTGGGCGGCCGGTGGCGTAGCGTTCTGTTTATCCTTCGCGATACTGTCCTGAATGGCTTTGGTTTTGCTCGCCGCTTCCGCCGAAAGCTGATTGGCATCGCCGATGGCGTTGTCTTTGATCTGACCCGCCTCTTTGACGATGCGGTCACTTTCCTGCTTTGCGTTCTGCTTCACCGCATCGGCCTGGGCTTTCGCCTGCTCGGCGATGGCATCCGCTTTCTTGTCCGCCTCCGCCTTGATGGCGCTGGCCTGATCCTTCAGGCGATCGGCCTCGGCGTCGGCCTGGCTTTTCAGCGTATCAATTTGCTTATCCGCATCCTGCTTAATCGCCTGGGCTTTGTCCGCCGCGGCATCCTTCATCTGCTCCGCATTATCTTTGGCCTTATCCAGTTTGTTATCTACTTTCGACGCATCGTCGCAGCCAAACAGGGTCAGGCACAGTGCAGAAGCGAGCAGTGTTTTATTCCAGAGTTTCATCAGCATTCCCTTACAGGTTGAGTCATTATCCAGCCTTGTGATTTATTGCTTTAATAGCATTCACATTTTATATATAAACGCTCAGCCAGCAGAGTCAAGCCGGCGGCGTCCGCGCCAGGGTCGCCACCAGCCCCTGCAGCCAGTCGGCAAAGACCCGCACCTTGTGTGAAAGATGCCGGTGCGGATAGAGCAGCGACAGCGGCCGACGCGGCGCCGGGAAGTCCGGCAGAATTTCCACCAGCTGGCCGGGAATGGCGGCCCGCCGGGGTCTGGAATCGCCAGGGCATAATCTGAACGGCAACCGGCGCGATCAGGCATCGGCCACCTGCTCTACCGCCCGGGAGAACGCGTCGATGGCCAGCCCGACGTCGGCGGTGGTGACCGATTCCGCCGGGTGATGGCTGACGCCCCCCAGGCAGCGCACAAACAGCATGGCCGATGGCCAGCGCTCGGCGATGGCGATGGCGTCATGCCCTGCGCCGCTCGGCAGCGTCAGCGACCGCCCCTGCACTGCCACCACCGCCTCGCTCAGCACCGCCTGCAGCTGGCTGTCGCAGGCGGTGGCGGCGATGCGATAATACTCCTCGGCGCTGAAGCTCAGCTGGCGGCGCCCGGCAATGGCCTGCGCCTCCGCCAGCAGCTCCTCCAGCAGCGCCGCCAGCGGCGCATCCTGCGGGCCGCGAATATCCAGCGTCAGCTGCACCTCGCCCGGTATCACGTTCACCGCGCCCGGCGCACAGCGCAGGGTGCCGACCGTCGCCACCAGATTGCCGCCGCGCTGCCGGGTCAGGCTTTCCACCTGCACCATCCATTCCGCCGCCGCGGCGAGCGCGTCCTTACGATGGAGCATCGGCACCGTGCCGGCATGGCCGGCTTCGCCGGTAAAGCGGCAGTTCAGGCGGCGGGCGCCGTTAATCGCCTCCACTACGCCGAGCGCCAGACCCGCCTGCTCCAGGCACGGCCCCTGCTCGATATGCAGTTCCAGATAGGCGGCGATATCCTGCGGGCGGCGGGCGGCATGGGCGATCCGCGCCGGATCGAGCCCGGCATTCACCAGCGCCTGGGCGACGCTCACCCCGCCGGCATCGCACTGCGACAGCCAGCTTTCAGGCCAGGTGCCGGTGACGCCGCGGCTGCCAAGCAGGGTGATGCCGAAGCGGGTGCCCTCTTCATCGCCAAAACCGACGATCTCGATAGCCTTTGCCAGCCGTCGCCCTTGCTGGTGCAGACGCTGCACCACCTCAATCGCCGTCAGCACGCCGAGCATGCCATCGTAGCGCCCGGCGTTGCGCACGGTGTCAAGATGAGAGCCCAGCAGCACCGCCGGCGCGCCCTCCTGCACGCCTTCATAGCGACCGCAGATGTTGCCGACGCTGTCCTGCCACACCATCATACCGGCGGCCTGCATCCACTGACCCACCAGCTGGTTGGCCTGCAAATGCTCCGGCGACAGATAGACCCGGGTCAGGGCGTCGGCGGTTTCGCTGAGGGCGGCCAGCTGGTCGGCGCGCGCCATTACCCGGCTGGCGGCCGCCTCTCTCTCCGCCTGCTGGCGGATGGTATCACTCATAGGTTGCCCTCGGTGCGGTAGTGATCCCAGGCCGCCTGCATCGCCGCGCCCTGGGTGGTGGTGAACTTGAGGTAGTTCAGCACCGCCTCCAGCGCACTGAGGGTCTGCATCACACAGTCTTTACGCGCGTTATAGCCCATGGTGCCAATGCGCCAGACTTTACCGTGCAGCGGGCCGAACGAGGTGCCAATCTCAATGCCGAAATCTTCCAGCATCAGCTTACGCACCTGGTCGCCGTTGACCCCGTTGGGGATCACCACCCCCAGCACGTTATTCATCTTGTGCCGCAGGTCGCCAAAGGTCTCAAGACCCATCGCCTGGATCCCTTTCAGCAGCGCATCGCCGTGCAGCTTGTGGCGGGCGATGCCTTTGTTGAGTCCCTCCTGAAGGATCAGGCGCGCGCACTCCCGGGCGGCGAACAGCGCCGAGGTCGCTTCGGTGTGGTGGTTAAGGCGCTCCGGCCCCCAGTAATCCATCACCATCCCGAGATCGAAATAGTTGGAGTAGATCATCTCGTCGACGCCATCATGGTGGGCGTCGGTGCGGATCCCTTGCTCAATGCAGCGGCGGCGGCGGATCGCCTCTTCCATCCGCGGGCTGAGGGTGATGGGCGAGGTGCCGGAGGGGCCGCCCAGGCACTTCTGCATCCCGGCGGACACCGCGTCCAGCTGCCAGGCGTCGGTTTCCAGCGGGTTGCCGCCGAGCGACGCGGTGGCGTCAGTATAGAACAGCACGTCGTGGCGACGACAAATCTCCCCCAGCTCCGCCAGCGGCTGCAGCATGGTGGTCGAGGTATCGCCCTGCACGGTAAGCAGCAGGCGCGGGCGCACGCGCTTGATCGCGTCCTCAACCTGGTCCGGGGTAAAGACTTCCCCCCACGGCACCTCGATGGTGTGTACCTCTGCCCGGCAACGGCGCGCAATCTCGCACAGCAGGTGGCCAAACCGGCCGAACACTGGCACCAGCACCTTGTCACCCGGCCGGATCGCCGACACCAGGATCGCTTCGATACCAGCGCGGGAGGTACCGTCCACCAGCATCGTCCAGCGGTTTTCGGTGCGAAACACGCCGCGGTAGAGCGCCATCACTTCATTCATATAGTGGGTCATCGCCGGATCGTACTGACCCACCAGCTGGCTCGCCATGGCGCGCAGCACGCGCGGGTCGGCGTTGATCGGCCCCGGGCCCATCAGCAGGCGCTGCGGCGGGTTAATTTGCGAAAACTGAGTGATATCCATCTGCCATTCCTTACGTTAGTTAAGACCGCGCACCGAGGAGATAAACTGTTTCAGTTCGGTTGTCTGCGGACTGGCGAACAGCGTTTTGCTGTCACCCTGCTCCCAGACGCGCCCCTGATGCATAAACACCACGCGGTCGCCCACTTCGCGGGCAAAATTCATTTCATGGGTGACGAGGATCAGCGTCATGCCTTCCGCCGCCAGCTGCTCCAGCACCTTAAGCACTTCGCCCACCAGTTCCGGGTCGAGCGCCGAGGTAATTTCGTCACAAAGTAAAACCTTTGGCGACATGGCCAGCGCCCGGGCGATGGCCACGCGCTGCTGCTGGCCGCCGGAGAGATTGGCCGGGTAGTAATCCAGACGGTCGCCGAGCCCGACCTTCTCCAGCATCCGCTGCGCCAGCTCGCGGCATTCGGCCTGGGACTTCTTCAGCACCCGCCGCGGAGCCAGCATGACGTTCTCCAGCGCCGTCATGTGCGGAAAGAGATTGAAGTTCTGGAACACCATGCCGATGGAACGGCTGATCTCCCGGGCCTGGGAATCGCGGTCGGTGATGGTCATGCCCCCCAGCTTGATGCTCCCCTCCTGGTACCCCTCCAGGCCATTGATGCAGCGCAGCAGAGTGCTTTTGCCCGAGCCGCTGCGGCCGATGATCGAGATCACTTCCCCCATGTCGATATCCAGATCGACGCCCTTCAGCACATGGTTGTCGCCGTAGTACTTCTGCATCTGATTAATGGTGATGAGAGGCATTGAATTTGTTCTCCAGATAACGGCTGTAGCGGGACAGCGGATAGCACAGAATGAAATAGCCCAGCGCCACCAGGGCAAACACTTTAAACGGCTGGTAAGTGACGTTGGTCAGCATGGTTCCCGCCTTGGTCAGCTCCACAAAGCCAATAATCGAGGCCAGCGCCGTACCTTTGATCACCTGCACGGCGAACCCCACCGTCGGCGCGATGGCGATCCGCAGCGCCTGCGGCGCCACCACCCGGTACAGGGTCTGGCCGAAGCTCAGCCCGAGACAGCGCGAGGCTTCCCACTGGCCTTTCGGCAGCGCGCGAATGCTGCCGAACCAGATATCCAGCAGAAAGGCGCTGGTGTAGAGCGTCAGGGCCACCGACGCCGCGGTCCATGCCGAGACGTCGATGCCGAACAGCGCCACGCCGAAAAATGCCAGAAACAGCTGCATCAGCAGCGGCGTCCCCTGAAACAGTTCGACGTAGCCGCGGATCAGTCGTTTTACCTGCCGTCCGCCGGTCAGGCGCAACAGCAGCAACGGTAAGGTCACCAGCGCCCCGCCGGTGAACGCGACCAGAGACAGCAGCACCGTCCAGCGACCGGCCAGCAGCAGGTTGCGGATAATGTCCCAGTCGGTAAAGGTGGTCATCATGCCTGCACTCCCAGCCATTTACGCCCCGCCGCCATCAGCAGCTGACGCATCGCTATCGATAACGCTAAGTAGATCCCGGTGGTCACCAGATAGACCTCAAAGCTCAAAAATGTCCGCGACTGGATCAGGTTGGCGGCGAAGGTCAACTCCTCATAGGAGACCTGCGACACCACCGACGAGCCGAGCATCACGATGATGCACTGGCTGACCAGCGCCGGATAAATCCGCTGCAGCGCCGGGGGCAGCACGACGCGAACGAAGGTTTGCGTCCGGCTGAGTCCGAGCACGCGTCCGGCCTCCCACTGGCCTTTCGGCGTCACCTGAATGCCTGCGCGCACGATCTCGGTGCTGTAGGCCCCAAGGTTCACCACCATCGCCAGCAGCGCCGCTTCGCCGGCGGTCATCTTCAGTCCCAGGTTCGGTAAACCAAAGACGATAAAAAAGAGCTGCACCACGAACGGCGTGTTACGAATGATTTCCACATATCCGCCCCACACCCGGCTGAGGACACCCGGGCGGCCGCTGCGGATCGCCGCCCCGAGGATGCCGATCGCCAGTCCGCCGATCGTCGCCAGCACCGTCAGCTGCACCGTCACCCACAGGCCGGCCAGCAGCTCCGGCCAGTGCGGCCAGAGCTCAGAAAAATGAAGTTGCTCCGTCATCCACAGACCTTACGCGCCGAGGCTGGCAGGCAGCGGCGCTTTCAGCCACTTCTCAGACAGACCGTTGAGGGTGCCGTCCTTAATGCCCTGCTCGATGAGGGTATCCACTTTCGCCTTCAGCGCCGGTTCGTTCTTTTTCAGCCCGATAAAGCACGGCGAGTCCTTCAGCATAAAGCTCGGCACCGGCGCTTTGTCGGCGTTCTGCCGGGCGATGGCCGCCACCACCAGGTTCCCGGTGGCGACATACTGCACCTGACCTGACAGGTAGGCCGACAGGGTGGTGTTATTGTCCTCGTAGCGCTTAATCTGCGCCGCCTGCGGCGCCACGCTGGTCAGCACCATGTCTTCCACCGCCCCGCGGGTCACGCCGACGCTTTTACCGCTCAGCGCGGCCGCGTCCTTCAGCTCCGCCCCTTTCGGGCCAAACACCCCGAGGAAGAACGGCGCGTAGGCGCGGCTGAAGTCGATCACTTTCTCACGCTCAGCGTTTTTGCCGAGGCTGGAGATCACCAGGTCCACCTTATCCGTCTGCAGATACGGCACGCGGTTGGCGCTGGTTACCGGGACCAGCTGCAGCTTGAGCTTCATCGACTTCGCCAGATAGCGCGCCATGTCGATGTCATACCCCTGCGGCTGCAGGTCGGTCCCCACCGAGCCGAATGGCGGAAAATCCTGGGGTACGGCAATGCGGATGACGCCGCGTTTTTCAATATCCTGGAGCTGGTCAGCCTGAGCGGCGGAAACAGACGAAAGGAGACAAGCGGCCCCGGCCAGTGCGATCAACAGTTTCTTCATGATGTTTACCCGTTACGTTAGCATGAAACAAAAGATTCTTTGAATCTGTTTTTGCAACTAATGTGCCAGATACGGTCGATGCGCGGGTTGGCGAGGAATAAAGGCAAAAAGTGTGAACGGACAGGGAGTAAGGAGCAGAAGAGTAGAAATCGACGGCGCCAGAACGCGGAACCAAATGCACCATATTGATGCACAGCACCACGCTGGCGCCCCATCAGCGTTGTTCCAGCTCGTCCAGCTGCTGATAAAGCGTAGCGATATCGTGGATCCGCGGACGACCGCTGTCGAGCGTTTCATGCAGAAAGGCATTGGCCAGCAGATTGATCAGACTGTTGACCGAGGCATAGCTGTCGTAAGCCGAGACGCTGTCCAGCGGCGCGCAGAGCTGCCAGCGGGAGAGCGGGAACAGGCTGTGGGCCTGCGGCTCGCACATTAACAGAACCGGCACCCCGTCGCGCTGCAGCTGCAGCAGCAGCGGGCGTACGATCCGCGGCCGCCGGCGAAACGCCATCATCACCACCAGGTCATCGGCGGTCAGGTCGACCAGCTCTTCGCTGAGGCTCTGCCCCGGCTGGGGCAGCACCAGCACCTGACCGCGAGCCTGCAGCAGCTGCTGGCGCAGGTGTAGCGCCGCCGGATAGGCATTGCGCATGCCAATCACCACAATGCGGCGCGCGGCCACCATCGCCGTCAGCGCCTCGGCGAACTGGTGAGCGTCAAGAGCATTGACCCATTGGGTGAGGTTCGCCATCTCCTGCTTATAATGACGCGCCAGCAGCGTGTTACCCTGCACCGCGTCGCGCTGGTCGGTCAGCGGCATTCCGCTCTGGCGCAGGGTGCGCAGTTCATCGCGCATGTCCTTATATTTGTCATAGCCCAGGCGCTTGAACAGCCGGCTGACGGTGGCTTTCGACACGCCGCTCAGCTGCGCCAGCTCGGCGCTGTTGTAGCTTATCAGGTCATCAAAGTGGTCAAAGATGAAATCCGCCACCCGCTGCTCCTGCGGCGACAGCGAGGCATATTGCCCTTTCAGTCGTTCATCGAGTTGTTGCATAGCGCCCCTGTAACTTTCGTTTCATCATCCATCCCTCATCATACTGTATCTGCTATGCCTTACACATAGCGTGCCAGCGGGAAAATTCCGGTCATTGTTTTTATCAATGAAACGAAACGTTCAGAGATGGAACAGCTTTTGCAGTGTTCTGCGGGTGATTCGTTCAGAAAGGATAATTTATGCACAGCAGCAACGTTTCGACCCACGGCATGGCGGTCGCTCCCCACCACCTCGCCAGCCAGAGCGCGCTGGCCATCCTGCGCGAGGGCGGCAGCGCCATTGAAGCGATGGTGGCTGCCGCCGCGGCCATCGCCGTCGTCTATCCGCACATGAACGGCCTGGGCGGGGATGGTTTCTGGCTGATCGTGCCTCCCGGGGGGGATCCCATCGCCATTGACGCCAGCGGTGCGGCCGGCTCGCTGGCCACCCTCGAGGCCTATGCCGGTCAGCGGCATATCCCCCACCGGGGGCCGCAGGCTGCGCTGACCGTCGCCGGCACCGTCAGCGGCTGGGACGAGGCGCTGCGAATTTCACGGGACTTAACCGGCCGCGCGCTGCCGGTGGCGCGCCTGCTGGCCGATGCTATCGGTTATGCCGAAGACGGCATTCCGGTCACCGCCTCGCAGGCCCATGCCACCTCCAGCAAACTGGAAGAGCTGCGCCACCAGCCGGGCTTCAGCGAAACCTGGCTGGCGGCGGGCGAGCCCCCCCGGGCCGGCAGCCGCTTTCGCCAGCCCGCCCTCGCCGGAACCCTGCGCATGCTGGCCAGCGACGGTCTCGACAGTTTCTATCGCGGCCCGCTGGCCGAACGTCTTGCCCAGGGGATGGCCGCGCTGGGGATGCCCGTCACCCTCGGCGACCTGCAGGCCCACCGCGCCCGGCGCCCGGCGCCGCTCAGCCTTCAGCACCGGCAGGGCACGCTGTGGAACCTCGCCCCGCCGACGCAGGGGCTGGTGTCGCTGGCGATCCTCGGCATCACTGACCGTCTGAACATGGCCGACGCCGACGAGGCGCAAACGGTGCATCGCATCGTCGAAGCCACCAAGCGGGCGTTTGCCCTGCGCGATGCGCATATCACCGATCCGCGCCATCTGGATGTCGACGTTCAGCAACTGCTGACTCCGGAGGCGCTGCAGCCGCTGGCCGACAGCATCGACGACGCCAGCGCTTCGCCCTGGGGCGGCGGCAAAGGCCCGGGCGATACCGTCTGGATGGGCGTCGTGGATAACAGCGGCCTGGCGGTGTCATTCATTCAGAGCATCTATCACGAGTTTGGCAGCGGCGTGGTGATCCCGGACACCGGGATCGTCTGGCAAAACCGCGGGGCGGCCTTCAGCCTCGATCCGCAGCATCTTCTGGCGCTGGCGCCAGGCAAACAGCCGTTCCATACCCTCAACCCCGCCGCGGCGCGCCTGAACGATGGCCGGGTGATGGTCTATGGCTCGATGGGCGGCGACGGTCAGCCGCAGACCCAGGCGGCGCTGTTTACCCGCTATATCCTGCAGGGGGCGCCGCTGCAGGAGAGCATCTCCCGGCCGCGCTGGCTGCTGGGCCGCACCTGGGGCCAGTCCTCGGATTCACTGAAGCTGGAGGGACGCTTTGCCCCCGCCTGCATCGCTCGCCTGCGCGAGCTGGGGCACGAGGTGGAAGTGCTGGCCGATTTCAGCGAGGCGATGGGCCACGCCGGGGCCATCGTCCGCCATCCCAACGGCCTGCTTGAAGGGGCTACCGATCCACGCAGCAACGGCGCCGCCGCCGGATACTAAGGAGCAGACCATGACCACACAGCCAGACTGGAGCGAGTATCTGACGCAGATGACCCACCTGTTGCGCCTGGAGCTGGATGCACCGCGCCGTGAGGAGCTGGAGCGCCAGTTTGCCCGCATCGCCGCCATGGCGCAGCCGCTGATGGACTATCCCCTCGGGCCGCGCGACGACATTGCGGGGGTGTATAAAGCATGACACTTCACCATTTCACCATCGCCGAGATCCAGCGTGCGCTGCACGAGGGCGAACTGAGCGCCCGGGAGATCGCCCGCCAGACGCTGGACGATATCGCCCGCGTGAATCCGCAGATCAACGCCTGGACCGAGGTCACCGCCCAGCGCATGCTGGCGGAGGCCGACAGCATCGACGCCCTGCGCCGGGAAAAGCGCCCCCTGCCGCCGCTGGCGGGCATTCCCTACGCGGTGAAAAATCTGTTTGATGTCGCCGGGCACACCACCCTCGCCGGAGCGGAACTGCTGAGCGACCGGCCGCCGGCAGCCAGCGACAGCTGGGCGGTGCGCCAGCTGCACAGCGCCGGCGCCCTGCTCAGCGGGATGCTCAATATGGACGCCTACGCCTATGGCTTCACCACCGAAAACAGCCACTATGGCGCGACGCATAACCCGCACGATCTGTCGCGGATCGCCGGCGGATCTTCCGGCGGTTCGGCCGCGGCGGTGGCGGCCGGGCTGGTCCATTTCAGCCTCGGCAGCGATACCAACGGATCGATCCGCGTCCCCGCGTCGCTGTGCGGGATCTTTGGCCTGAAACCCACTTTCGGCCGCCTCTCCCGCTCCGGCAGCCATCCGTTTGTCGCCAGTCTGGATCATATTGGTCCCTTTGCCCGCCGGGTGGCCGACCTCGCCGCGGTGTATGACGCTCTGCAGGGGCGCGACCCGGCCGATGACTTTCAGGCCGATAAAGCCAGCGAGCGCACCGGCAACCTGCTGGAGCGCGGGCTGGAGGGTCTGCGCTGCGCGCGGCTGGGGGGCTATTTCACCACCTGGTGCGATGACGACGCCCGGGCGGCCGTGGATCGGGTCGCCCACGCGCTGGGCGCCGACAGCGAGCTGCAGTTCGCGGATGCCGCCCTGGCCCGCTCGGCGGCCTTTATCATCAGCGCCAGCGAAGGCGGCAATCAGTATCTGCCGGATCTTCGCCACTCGCCCGAGCGCTTTGAGCCTCACTCCCGCGAGCGGCTGCTGGCCGGGGCGATGATCCCCTCCGCATGGTATCTGCAGGCCCAGCGCTTTCGCCGCCATGCCCGTCAGGCGATGAAATCCCTGTTCAGTCAGGCCGATGTGCTGATCGCCCCGGCCACCCCATGCAGCGCCACGCCGATTGGCGCCGAGGAGATGGTGATTAACGGCCAGCCGCTGCCGGTGCGCGCCAGCATGGGAATGCTGACGCAACCGATCTCCTTCCTCGGGCTGCCGGTGGTGACCGTGCCCCTGCGTACCGCCAGCGGCAAGCCGATTGGCCTGCAGCTGATTGCCGCGCCGTTTAACGAACAAGCCTGTCTTCGCGCCGCGCGGGCGCTGGAAGCGATGGGCATTACCGATGCCCGAGTGGCGGAGAGTGCAGCATGATCAATCTGGACAATATAGACCGCCCGGCGATCCTCGCCGAGGTGACGGCGGCGTTTTATCAGTATGAAGAGGCGCTGGTCAGCAATAACATCGAGGCGCTGGATGCGCTGTTCTGGCACGACCCGCGCACCGTGCGGCTGGGGGCCGGTGAGAATCTGTATGGCATCGAGGCGATCCGCGCCTTTCGCGCCGCCCGCCCCGCCGCCGGTCTGGCCCGCGATCTGCGCCATACCACCATCACCACCTTTGGCGCGGACATGGCGGTGTGCAGCACCGAGTTCACCCGCGAAGGCAGCGTCCGCCCTGGACGCCAGCAGCAGACGTGGGTGCGCTTTCCCTATGGCTGGCGGATTGTCGCCGCCCAGGTCAGTCTGATGGACTGAGTGGCGTATACGGGAGCGGACCGGAGAATAAGGTATCCACCGGCCCGCTTCCGGTCCGGTAACACGCTATTTGGAGTCGAAGACCATGGTGTTCATCAGAGCGGCTGAATCAAAAGATATCCCCTCGCTGAAAACGCTATTTCTGCAGCTGGGCTATCAGACGGAGACGGCGATCTTAGAACAACGCATCACTGCCCCGCAGAGTATGATGAGTGCGCTGGTGGCGGAAACAGAAAACGCCGTGTGTGGCGTAATCGTTATCAATTTTATTTTACCGGTACATGAGAACCGTTTACGGGCATTAATTTCCGCGCTGGTCATCGAGGAATCGTCACGTGGATCAGGGATAGGCCAGCAACTTCTCCATGCCGCAGAGCGCCTCGCCCGCGATAAACAATGCGCTCAGATCGAACTTTCAAGCAGTGAAAAAAGAATCAGAGCGCATCAATTTTATGAAAATAACGGCTACAAGGAGGTCCGCAAACGCTTCGTTAAACATTTGTCTTAACCGCCTGCGCGCGAGGGCTTTCCCCGGATGACCGTAACTATATTTTGCCCAGCAGGATATTTAACATGCGGCGCAGGGGTTCCGCCGCACCCCACAGTAGCTGATCGCCAACCGTCAACACCGAGTAGATCGGGTCATTATTTAGCGACATTTTCTTGTAGCGGCCAATACCCACCTGCAGCGAACCGCTAATAGCAGCCGGGGTCAGTTTACTGACACTCTCTGGCTTATTATTGGGGATATAGTTTACCCACGGATGGGAATGGGTCACTAACTCTGCGAATTCCGTTTCACTGACCTCACGTTTAAGTTTAAGGGTAATGGCAGCGCTGTGGCAGCGGATCACGCCGACCCGAATACATAAACCATTAACCGGGATGGTGCCGGGCGCAAGGCCAAGTATTTTATTGGTTTCCGCCTCCCCCTTCCATTCTTCGCGGCTATTTCCATCGCCTAAATCGCTGTCGATCCATGGAATAATGCTGCCCATCAGCGGGACGCCAAAATGCTCCACCGGCATGCCGGCGCTATTAATCAGCTCACTCACTTTATTGACTAAAGGCAGCCCGGAACCTGATGCCGCCAGTTCATCAGCGGACAAATGCTGGCTGATATACGCGCTTTGCGCGATCAATTCCCGCACCTGCTTAGCGCCCGCCCCGGAGGCAGACTGATAGGTCATGACGCTCATCCATTCGATCAGATCAGCCTTGATCAGCCCGGCCAGCCCCATCAGGCTCAGCGTAATGGAGCAGTTGCCGCCGACAAACAGTTTCACTCCCGCTTTCACCGCACGATCGATATTATCGCGATTGACCGGGTCGAGAATAATGCAGGCGTTCTCATCCATTCGCAGCGCCGAAGCGGCGTCGATCCAGTACCCTTGCCAGCCCGAGTGAATTAACGCCGGATAGATGGCTTTGGTATAATCCCCGCCCTGACAGGTTATAATAATATCCATTTCGGCGAGGGCGCTCAGGGAATTCGCATCTTTCAGTCTGTCGCTTTTACCATTAATAACCGGGCCCGCGGCACCCGCACTGGAGGTACTAAAAAAATGCGCTGAAATATCGTCGAAATCATTCTCTTCGATCATTCTCTGCAACAATACTGAGCCAACCATGCCCCGCCAGCCAACAATACCCACCTGCTTCATTTATTTAACCTTAAAAAGTTAAGAGAATATTAATTTGTGTTCGCCATACCTTATATCGTATCCCCCAATAAAGGTCATTACCCACCACATCGATTTTTATGATTATTAAAATGTTTCATCTGCCATCAGCGGTTTTTATCTCTTATTACGGTAAAGCAGAAATAAGCAGGCGGCGGAGACTGTCCCGCTTTCGCCATTCAAAGGAAGAAATGATGTAGCGGAACGCGAGCGGCTGCTCCCCTGACAGTTATCAAGAGTAACTTGCATTTTGATAGTGACTATGTCAATTTGCTGGCAACAGCCACCTGCTCCCTGGACCGCCCATGAAAAATGAACCGCTTTGCCACGCTCCCTGCCCCATCGCCCGTAGCCTGGGCCGCATCGGCGACAGCTGGAGCATCATGATCCTGCGCGACGCCTTTGCGGGCTTTACCCGCTTCGACGAATTTCAGAAAAGCAGCAACGTCGCGCCCAATATTCTGTCGCGCCGCCTGAAGGCGCTGGTCGACGACGGGCTGCTGGAGAAGGTCTGCTATAGCAGCACGCCGCCGCGCTACGAATACCACCTCACCCCGCGCGGCCGCGATTTCCGCATGGTGCTGCTGGCGCTGGCGGAATGGGGTAATCGCCACTTCGCTCCCGAAGGCCGTCAGATGCAGCTGGTGGAAACCGCTACCCAGCGCCGGGTGGAGCCAGTCATGGTGGATAAAGCGACCGGGGAAGAGATTATTCCGGGTAAATACGCCATGGTGCCGGGCCCCGCCGCCTCGCCGCTGATGAAATATCGTCATGAATATCTGCTGCGCAAACGCGAAGGCGATAGCGGGCAAAAATTCCAGCCTGAACCTTACAGAGATGCCGGCAATGAATCCGGCCAGTAAGAAAGCGTCCTCGTTCTGGCGGCCATCTGAATAACGCCAGGATGTTGCGCGGCAAACTTCGCCACGCGGGGATCTCGCCGGATGCCGCGCTGGCGCGGCGGGAGGCGCGAACCCAGGCATTTTCCGATGCGTTCTACCTCATCATGATTGGTTTTTTGCCTGCCGCGCAGCTGGTTCCCTTGATGAAAAAGCCGCCGGCACACTGATACTACAGGAGAGTTAACTATGGGCGTTTCCGTTAAACGCATTGTCGTCACCGGGATGGGGATTGTCAGCCCGCTGGGCTGCGGCGTACAGCATGTCTGGCAGTCGCTGCTGGCAGGAAAGTCAGGGATCACCCGACTCAGCGAGCAGCTGGTCGCGGATATTCCCTGCAAAGTGGCCGGCCAGGTGCCGTCCATTGAAAGCGATCCGCTGCACGGCTTCGACCCGCAGGCGACCATCCCGGCGAAAGAGCGCAAAAAGATGGATCGCTTTATCGAGTTTGCGCTGGTCGCCGCCCGTGAAGCGCTGACCCAGGCCGGCTGGTCGCCAGCATCTGCGGCCGAACAGGAACGTACCGCCACGGTGATCGCCACCGGGATCGGCGGCTTCAGCGAGATCGCCAATGCGGTACATACCACCGATGAACGCGGGCCGCGTCGCCTCTCGCCGTTCACTATCCCCTCTTTTCTGGCCAACCTGGCCGCCGGGCATGTGTCCATCGCCCACGGCTTCCGGGGCCCCATCGGCGCGCCGGTCACCGCCTGCGCGGCGGGCGCCCAGGCCATTGGCGATGCGGCGCGGATGATCCGCAGCGGCGAGGCGGATATTGCCCTCTGCGGCGGCACGGAAGCGGCAATTCATCGCGTTAGCCTGGCCGGGTTTGCCGCGGCAAGGGCGCTCTCCAGCGCCTCCAACGACCAGCCGGAAGCCGCTTCCCGCCCCTTTGACCGCGACCGCGATGGATTTGTGATGGGAGAAGGCGCCGGGCTTATCGTGATCGAGTCGCTGGAGCACGCGCTGGCGCGCGGCGCCACGCCGCTGGCCGAGCTGGTGGGCTACGGCACCAGCGCAGATGCTTATCACCTGACCGCGGGCCCGGAAGACGGTAACGGCGCGCGTCGGGCCATGGAAACCGCCCTTCGCCAGGCCGGAGTGACCGCTGAAGAGGTTGACCATATTAACGCCCACGCCACCTCGACCCAGGTCGGCGATAAAGGCGAGCTGGCGGCGATTAAAACGCTGTTTGGCGCCCATCCCGTCGCCATTACCTCGACGAAATCCGCCACCGGCCATCTGTTAGGCGCGGCAGGCGGGATTGAGGCCATCTTCACCATTCAGGCGCTGCGTGACCAGGTGGTGCCGCCGACGCTGAACCTGCATCACCCCGATGAAGAGGCGGCAGGTCTTAACCTGGTGGCGCTGGAGGCCCGCCCGCAGAAGATGCGCTATGCGCTGTCGAACGGTTTTGGCTTTGGCGGGGTTAACGCCAGCCTGCTGCTGAAACGCTGGGAATAATCGTCAACTCCCCCGCCGGCGCGGGCTGGCGGGGGAGCCATACGCTGTCGCTGGCATCACTTGTCCACCCTGCTCCTGTGTTCTCTGCTGAAGCTGAAAAATTCGCTACCACCGCTGAAGCCGGGTGAGCGGCCCCTTTCTCTTAAGGTCAAAAAATGGGAGCCACTGACGCGTTGCTGCGAAAACGGGTGCGTTAGGGTTTTGGCGTCCTGTAGACCAAAACCGATGTTAATGACGAAGACCTGAGCTTATGTGTTAGCGTTTTCCTGCTGCCTAGGGGGTGTCGCCGTTGCGGCTTTTGACCTGCTGCTGGCGTAAATGAAGAACAGCGCGATACCCAGGCAGACAATGGCGCCGATTCGGCTCAGCGAGAATGGAATCGACGCATTGCCCAGCCAGCCGAAGTTATCGATCAGCATGCTCATGGTTAACTGGCCAAAAATGACGGCGACCGTAGCCACTGCAGCGCCAATACGCTGGACGGCCAGTACCATAATGACGATATACGGTACGCCAAACATTGCGCCCAGCAGTTGCCATTTAGGCACATCCATCAGCGTCAGGGTGTGTTTGGGTTCGAAGAAGAAGATCAGCAATCCCGTCACCAGCGCGCCGACAGAAAATGTCAGGAACGCGCTTTTGAATACGCCGACCTTGCTGCCCAGCTGGCTATTGATAGCCGCCTGGATACTCAGCATGGCGCCACCGGCGACGGCGAGAAGAATCATGATAGTTGTCATAACGTTCCTTTACCCCTGGGCAACCATAACCAGCGCTGCAATGATAAAAATCAGCGCAATGATACGTTTACTGTCAATTTTCCTGTGCGACGTACCGAGCAGGCCGAAGTGATCAATCATCAGGCTCTTGAACACCTGGCCTGCCAGAATGCCGATCATCGTCATGGCGATGCCGATTGCCGGCGTTACCACGGTCAGGATGATGACGTAGATCGGCCCAAGCACGCCGCCAAGCAGCTGCCACGCTGGTTGCGCAAAGAATGACGGGCTGTTGCGCGGGCTGAAAAAAAGCATCAGCAAAAAGGTCAGTGCCGCACCGACGCCGAATATGCTAAAGGTAGCCCAGAGGTCACCGACCTCCCCACCCAGTGGCCCGAGCAATCCTGCCTCTATGGACAGTCCCATGCCTCCGGCAATGACGATAAAAATCAATATGAGTTGCATAGCAATCAGTCTCCCAAAGTCCAGGCGGAGAAGATTACGACTTAACATGGATGAGAAAAATGCCATAATGAGATAAACACTTGTGCAGGATATGCATTAATGAATGAGCTCGGGAACATCAGTATTCGCGCCCTGCTGATTTTTATAGAGGTTTATGAGACGCAGAATTTCTCTGTGGTAGCCCGGCGGGAAGGGATATCTGCCTCTCAGGTTTCGCGCGTCATCCATCAGATGGAGGATGTGCTCGGGCAGCAGCTTTTTTACCGCAATACCCGGGCGATAATCCCGACGGAAAGCGGCCATCTTTTTATCCGCTATGCGCGAGCGATGACTGGCAGCATGGAGGAGGCGCGGCGGGAACTCAACGAGAGAACGCTTGAGCCTTCCGGAATGGTGCGCATAAACGCACCGGTGTTCTTCGGACAGCGCCATGTCGCCCCCGCGTTACCCGGCCTGACGGCGCGATATCCGAAGCTCAGCATTGAGCTTACCCTGACTGATGATTACATCGATCCGCACCGCGAGCCGGCTGACGTAATTTTCCGCATTGGCGTGCTGACGGATTCCGCATTTCATGCGCGCGTGTTTGGCCAGCAGTTCTATCATCTTGCCGCGTCACCGGATTACATCCGCCGGCACGGCATGTTGGGATCACCCGAAGAGCTGGCGCGGCATAAATGCCTGGTCTATCGCGGTTCGTCAGGACCAAACCAATGGCTGCTGCGCAGGCACGGAGAGGAATGGGTGCACTACCCCGTCTCGCCCCTGATGTCATCGAATAATGCTGAAACTCTGCTGATTGCCGCACTCGGGGGGATGGGGATTGTGCTGTTTCCTGACTGGCTGATTGGAGACCGGCTGAAGCGCGGCGAGCTTGTCGAACTGCTGCCGGAGCTGGATACGTCCATAAAAACGGAGCCACAGCATATCGCAGCAATCTATCCGAATGCCCGCCACCCTCCTCTGAACGTTCGGGCGATTATCGATTACTACCTGGACGCGTTTGGTTCACCGCTTTACTGGCAGTCTGAATAAGACAGGCGATGTTATTGCCCGTCCTGAAGTTAATTTCCGTTTCTGGCACAGAGCCAACGAGTTAAATGCCCTTGAGGTCCGTTTTGAGCGAAGACCGGACGACGCTATCTAAAGAAGGGTATCGCTGATAATGTCAGGACCGCTCAGGTTAAAAAAGGTATAACTTTCTTTTCATTGACGATAACGAAGGAATTTTCATGGTTGAGGTTGAGGAAATAAAAAGGAAATATCCGGGCGCAGGGGCCTGGCAAATGGGTGACAGTCCGGAACTGGCAAGCGAGCTTGCGGAGCTGATTAAAAAAGGGATCAAAACGGCTTCTTGCGGATCTTTTGCCTCTTATCAGCAGGAAGAGTCTGCCCCGAGGATTGGGGATTATAACATTATTCTTGATGGCCAGAATGTTCCAGTTTGCGTGATCAGACTGGTTTCGATGCAGCTGGTGCGTTTTTGTGATGTGACTGAAGCGTTCGCCCGCAAAGAGGGTGAAGGCGATTTAAGCCTTGAATACTGGCAGCAAGAGCATCAGCGTTTTTTCATTCGTGAAGGTCATTTTTCTGAGGATATGGAGTTGATCGCAGAAGAGTTTGAAGTGGTTGAGGTGCTGTGAGACAAGGTTAACGGGCTGACGTTTTATCAATCGCCTTTGATAACAATATTCGATGCTGGCGCGAAGCGGAAAAGCTATCGAGCAAAAGGTCTGCAGTGCGCGAAATGCGAAGTTGGCAATCGCTCTCATTGCTGATGACAGTCGCATCCGTGGCAGGAAAGTAGGCATTGTCACTCAATCTATCCCCAGGCTACAGGTTCACCAATATAAGTGTGCGTGCAGCAACGGCAAGTCACCTTAACGTCATTTATCGTAATTGAAGGGTTTACCTGCTGCAGAATTCCCTTCTCATCAACATACAGGCCCGGGTAAAAACTGCTTTCGCCTATGCAGACTAGGTCAATACGCATAGCGCAATCTCGTGCATCCTTTCTTTTGTGGGTCAGTAGCCCTTTTCGGACCTGGATTCAATAATGTGTGGCTCTATAAAAAACGGCCATGCTTAAAGGCTGTCTCATTCTGCTCATATAATGGCAGCCTAGTTGAACCGCCCTCCCACAACCATCACTAAATACTGGGATAAATATCATTCTCTTCCCCAGGGATTTTACGGTGATTCTGTTCCTCGCAGATGGCTCCCCGTGCAACATATCCGAACGGCTGCGATGAGCAAAAAACGGATATGGTTTCCCGGTTTAAGGCACAAAATCGCGCGGCGTTGAATCAAGAATGGAACGAAAAGCAGCGGTAAATGCCGCCGGGCATGAGAAACCAAGCTGGTAAGCGACCTGTTTGATTGGAACGCCGTTCGCGAGAAGATCCAACGACGCATAAATTCTGGCTCTCTGCTTCCATGTTCGAAAACTAAAGCCTGTATCCTTCATAAACAATCGGGAAAAGGTCCGTTCCGACATGGCCGACATAAAAGCCAGCTCGCTCAACGATGCTTCCCAGCGCTGATTGACCAGTAGCGATCTGGCCGCGCTGAATAATCGCTCATCATTCGGCATGGGAAGCGCCATCGTTAACGGTGGCGCCTCGCTGAGAATTTCCAGAAGCAACAACGCTATCTTCCGTTGAATCGGTCTGGCGTAGTCCTCACTGAACAGCCCTGCGATAAGTTCTTTGACTAACGGCGTAGCCGTGATCACATGCACCTGTTGACTCTTCGTAAAGCTCATACATTCTGCGATAAGGCTACTGCTGAAATAGATCGCCCTGAGATCGGTTTGTGAAAGCAGATGGTAACTATGGATATGCAGAGGCGGTAGCCATAATGCCCGCTGAGGAGGGATCACCCAACGGTCACTCTCTGTTTGCACCAGCATCACCCCTCTGGTGGCGAAGAGTAGCTGCCCCTCAACATGATGATGGGGAGGATCTACCTCACCACGTTGATAGCTTATCGCAGTACTGGACCAGCCTGTGGCTTCATCATGTCTTGGCGCTTTATCTATACTACCTGGCATTTCAGATTTAGCCCCTGCATTTATCATATCGAAACTGGAACCACCCGGAGTAGAGCCTTAGGCAATGGGTGCGTGACTTATCATTCTGATCGTCAAAGATATTACAGGAGCTTAACCTCATGCGTGTACACTTTATCGTACATGAAAGTTTTGAAGCCCCGGGCGCATATGAAACCTGGGCAATAAACCAAGGTCATGATGTAACTTACTCACGCGTCTATGCAGGTGATCGGCTACCTGCTGACGCCGAAGGCATCGATTTTCTTATCGTGATGGGCGGTCCGCAAGATCCGGACACAACGCTTGAAGCGTGCCCGCACTTTAATGCTAAAGCGGAACAGGCGCTGATTGCTTCCGCGGTTAAAACCGGTAAGGCGGTGATCGGTATCTGCCTCGGTTCACAGCTCATTGGTGAAGCGCTGGGCGCGCCGTTCTCTCATAGCCCGGAAAAAGAGATTGGTAAATTCCCGATCACATTGACCGAAGACGGCAGAAAGGATGAGATGTTCTCTCACTTTGGGAAAACACTGGCAGTGGGTCACTGGCATAACGACATGCCAGGCTTGACGCCGGCGGCCAAAATTATCGCTTACAGCGAAGGCTGTCCCCGGCAGATCGTTGCCTATTCAGACTGCGTCTTTGGTTTCCAGTGCCATATGGAGCTCACATTGGACGTTGTAGAACGGCTGATCGCCCATTCTGAGAAAGACCTGAGCCGTGCAGCAGACTACCGTTTCGTTGACACGCCTGAAGCGCTCCGGGCCCACGATTACAGTGAAATGAATCAAGCGCTTTTTGGCTTTCTGGATAAGCTGGAAGCACGTTACAACGCCGCTGAAGCATAATGTCATGCCCGGTGAGCTTGCCATCGGGTTGAGATTGACATGTCCGCTCCTTGCACAGAGCGGACGAACCAACTGAGGTTACGTTTCAGTCTGAACGAGAAGCGGACAGCGGGTTTACCGGTTGTGTATACCTTAACGGGCGGATGTCGATACTATGCCGGCCCCGCTAAACATCATGCGGATGACAACGCCTGTACACCGCTCCTGCCATTGGATAACGCCCGGGTGTTTAGGACCGTTTACAAACATTCCTGATGCCATCGCGACTGAACCCAGGGAAACCATTCCAGCCCGCTTTTGAATACTCCCCAGAACAGGCAATTGCAACCAGACCGGACCCGCGACGGGAACGACAAACTGAGGAAGAACAGCAAACATGAATAGCAGGAATTTGGGGTAAGTCAGACTGTTCAATCCAGGTGACGTAAATGTGTCGCGATCCCCCATCTAAGGGCGGAACACCTTCCATTAACCAGCTCGAAAACGGAGTAACTCGCGTTGGGTTGCGCATACCTGTGAAAATCATCCACAGCTCCGCTTGTTAGCATCGCAAGCACGCCCTGAATGACCTGCCCGTGAGACACAAGACATATTGTTCGATGATGATGTTTTTTTTCCAGATTGGATAAAAAATGCATAATTCGCTGCGAAGCATGTGAGAGAGACTCCCCCCCTGGCGGACAATACTCTGCATCAAGGTTGAATAACGCTTCTGCGGCGTCTGGATTATTCTGCAGGAGCTCTACGCTTGTCATGCCCTCAAACTGACCAAAAGCCTGTTCTTTCAGAGCTGGTTCAGCTATCAGTGAACAATAAAAACTCTCCGCCAGGCGCTGTCCCATTTGCCAGGCCCGGCCAAGCGGAGAAGCGTAAACACATTCTACCCGGTAATCACTCGCTACAAACGCTGCCAGCAAGGCTGCTGTTTGACGCTCCCCACGAAGCGTCAAGGCGCTATCACTGTGTCCCTGAATAATACCTTTTACATTCCACTCTGTTTCCGCGTGTCGAACCAGTATTACTTGCATCATTGAAGGGTCACATATGCTGTTGTTTAAAATGTTACAAACTAAAAACACCCCGTTTATATGCTGGCAAGTTCTCAGCTCTCAACGAAAAACAGGAACACGTGTCGCTGACACGGATTATGTTCAGTCGCCCCTGCCGGCGGCCTCTATCTCAGTAAAACCTGAATCAGCTGTACGAAGATATACACTCCCGCTACCACTTGTATGATCCGAAAACCCCATCTGAAATAACGCCATTGATAACGTTCTCTGGCATCAGCCGCTTCAATGGCAGGATCATAACGTTTTCTTTTCCTGGTTCTGAATGTATCGAATACCCACAGGACGAGAATGAAGATGATGATGACTTTTTCAAAGATTAGATGGTTCACAAAGAGAGATTCCGGTCTTCTCATGGTTACAGGCAGAATAGATAAACCGCATCGAGGTAGCCACCACTAAATGTTGGGGTACCTGAAGACGCAAGCCAGGCATACCAGGATTGTCTATCTTATGACTGCGTTAACGCATAGCAACGCCATATAAAGTGACATTCATTTCCGACCCATGCTGCCGGGAGCCCCCTTCCCCGACGCATCAGGCTGGGTGATAAAACGATGGCGGCTGCCCGGTCACGCGGCGGAACATGGTGGCGAAAGAGGACGCATTGTCGTATCCAAGAGATAATGCCACTTCGTTCACCGGTTTCCCTGCTATCAACCATGCCATGGCACTCACCACACAGGCTCGCTGTCGCCAGGCGGAAAATGACAGGCCCAGCTGCTTCAGGAAATGGCGGCGAAAGGTACTAGGACTCATAAACAGCGCCCTGGCCCAGCGCGCCGCAGGATCATGGATAGAGGGGTTAAGCAAAAAAGCCTGACAAAGCGCCAGCAGCGCCGGATGCTGCGGCAACGGAATGTCAAATTCGCGGACCGGCATGGCAGCCAGTTCCAGCAACATCAACTGTATCAGCATACGATCGCGTGGGCTGTCGTACAACGGTGGCAAATCCACAGCCTCAAGCAGTAGCTGGCGCAACAGCGGCGAGACGCTGATCACTTCGCAACGACGGTGTTTAATGAAAGCGGTCACATAATCTGGCTCAATATATAAGCTACGCGTGGTCACCCCCACAAATCTGACGGCGTGCACAGTTTCAGGAGGGATCCAGACAGCATGTTGCGGAGGAACCACCCATTCTCCGTCCTGAGTGGTGACATACATCAGTCCGGTCGCGCCATACAGTAGCTGTGCGCGACGATGCTGGTGCGGTGGCAGGATAAACCCTTGCGCATAGTCATTACCTAACGCCACCACTTCGCGATCGAGCCGATCGACTTCGTCAATTTTTACGTTGCGCACACCTGCCTCCCTTTGACCGATTTACAAAGGTAATTGAGCGCTACGCAAATGGGAAGCCGTACGCGACCGGTATAAGCTGCTCGCTCATTTTCAGGTCGGGGATACTCTCTTGAATGAGATCGTTATTATTGCGCTGGCTGGCTTTACGACCGGCATTACCACAGTCCTGTTCGGCTTCGGGGGCGGCTTTGTGGTGGTGCCATTTGTCTATCAACTGATGCTTCGGCAGCCGGAACTCACGGGAAACGCCATGCATGTCGCGGTGGCTACCTCAACGGCGGTGATGATATTTAACGCCGGCTGGGTCAGCTATCGAAACTGGCGGGCTGGCAAGCTTGCCGCGCAGACGCTGTTCCCGTTGTTATGGTTTATTGCCATTGGGGCGGTGGTCGGCTCATGTCTGGCAGGGATATTGAGCGAGAAGATCGTTCGCGCGCTGTTTATTCTCTATATGCTGGCAACCATCAGCGATTGTTTGTTGCGCAAAGGTTTTTTCACGGGCAGCGCTCGGCGTCGCCTGTCCCTGCCAGTGGTCACTGGCGGCGGTATGGTTATCGGCATGATTGCCGCATTGCTGGGCGTGGGTGGCAGCGTCATGACGGTGCCCCTGCTACGGCGACACGGGTATGCGATGCAGGAGTGCGTTAGCGCATCCAACCCGCTTTCTTTGCCCGTGGCGCTATGCGGGGCTGTGACCTATGCCGTCATTGGCTGGCACAGCATTCCGCTGAACGGATTTCTTGGGTTTATCAGCCTGAAAATTTTGGTCCTGCTCGTCCTGACCGGCTGGGCCGGGATAATGTTTAGCCGCCGGGCTATCCCTGCAGTACCAGATGTATGGTATGCACGCATCTATGTGCTGCTGTTGTGCCTGGTACTCCTCGCCATGCTTATTCAATAATCAAAATACATCCTGGTGAACCGGTTCAACAGACGCGTTCGGGCGATGCCCTCTCCCTGGGGAGAGGGCCTGGTGAGTGGCAGCAAGCTACCCGCGATACGGATGGACCTCGCGCCAGTGGTCGGCGATCTGCTGCCGGGTGCAGACCCATACCTTGTCGTGCTGCTGGATATAGTCAAGGAAACGCTGCAGCGCGCGGAAACGGCCAGGACGTCCCAGCAACCGGCAGTGCATCCCCACGGACATCATCTTCGGCGCGGTTTCCCCCTCGGCGTACAGCACGTCAAAGCTGTCTTTCAGGTAGGTATAAAACTGCTCCGCGGTGTTGAACCCCTGGGCGGTGGCAAAGCGCATGTCGTTGGCGTCGAGGGTGTAAGGCACGATCAGGTGCGGTCGGCGGCTGCCGTCGCTGCAGGCCACTTCGCTCCAGAAAGGTAAATCATCGCCGTAATAATCGCTGTCGTAGTCAAAGCCGCCGTGCTCCACCACCAGCTGGCGGGTGTTGGGGCTATCGCGGCCGGTATACCAGCCGGTGGGCGGCTTGCCGAACAGATCGGTCAGCACCTGCACCGCTTTGTGCAGATGCTCGCGCTCCTCGGCGATATCCATGTGCTGATAGTGGATCCAGCGCCAGCCGTGGCTGACCACATCGTAATCCGCGGCCTTGATTGCCGCCACAATCTCCGGATGCCGCGCCAGCGCCATCGCCACGCCGAAGACCGTCAGCGGCAGCCCGCGCTGGCTAAACTCGCGATGGATGCGCCAGAACCCGGCCCGACTGCCGTATTCATAGAGCGAGTCCATCGACATATGGCGCGCCGGGTAGCTGGCGGCGCCGATAATATCGGACAGGAACTGTTCCGAACCCGCATCGCCATGCAGGACGTGGTTCTCAGCGCCTTCCTCATAGTTAAGGACGAACTGCACCGCGATCCGCGCCCCGCCCGGCCAGCGCGCGTGCGGCGGCTGCCCTGCATAACCTCGCAGATCGCGAGGATAGTGTTCCTGGTTCTCAACCATCACCTGCCCCTTTTAAAATGGATTTAACGACTGAAACTGTCCGCTTAACGCTTTTTTCTCCGGGAACGCTAAGTCCCCGTGCTTGCTGGTCGCCAGCCCCAGCGCGACCAGCGACTCGACCATCTTCACCGCCGCGCTGACGCCGTCGATCACCGGCACCCGCAGCTCGCGGGTCAGCTCCTGCGCCAGCGTCGCCATCCCGCCGCAGCCAAGGACAATCGCCCCGCTGCCGTCCTCGTTCAGCGCGCGGATGCAGCGCTCACGCACTTTCTCCTGCGCCAGGCCGCTGCCGTCTTCCAGCGCCAGCACCGGTAAATCAATGGCGTGCAGCGCCGCGCAATGTTGATGAAATCCGTACTGGTGCAGCAAATGGCGGGCGATGATCAGCGTGCGCGGCAGCGTGGTCACAATGGAGAACCGGGTGGCGACCATCGTCGCCATATGCATCGCCGCTTCCGCAATGCCGATCACCGGCCCCTGAGCCAGCTCGCGCGCCGCCAGCAGCCCCGGGTCGCCGAAGCAGGCGATCACATGCCCATCCACCCCCTGCTCGCGTCCGGCCCTGATCTGCTCCAGCACGCCGACCGCCGCGATGGCTTCGTCAAAGTGGCCCTCTATTGACGGCACGCCGGCGCGGGGACAGACCGCAAGGATCTCGGTGCCCGGCGCGGCGACCGCACGCGCGGCGGCGCCTATCGTTTCGGTCATCGCCAGGCTGGTGTTGGGGTTGATCACTTGTATACAAACGGAAGACATCACGACTCCTTGTGGCCGGCGAACAGCCGGGAAAAATCGGGCAGACTGACGCCATCGCGCTCGAAGCACAGGCTGGCGACAATATGATCAAAATGGTGCATCAACGCCTCGCTAAGCGGCTGCAGGGCTTTATCCCGCAGCAAACCGACCAGCTGCTGGTGATCGTCGCAACGGCAGCCCTGGCGCCAGGGTGCGCCCCAGGCGGCAATCACTAACGAGGAGCGCTGGCTGAGGCGGGTCACCATCTCGGTGAGTACCGGGTTGCCGGAGATAGCCTGCAGCTGAATATGAAAGTCAGCGGAGTGGCGGATCGCCGCCGGGCCGTCGTGCGCCTCATGGGCCTGCTGTTCACGCTGGATAATGTTCTCCAGCGCCGCCAGATGCGGCGGCTGACAGCGCGCGATCACATCGGGCAGATTAGCGACCTCAAGCAGCGCCCGGGTGCGAAAGATCGCCTGGGACTCTTCCACGCTCGGGCTGGTGACGTGTGCACCACGTTTGGGCGTTAACGTGACCAGTTGCACAGCGGCGAGTCGTTGCAGCACCTTTCTGATGCCGGTGCGGCTCACGGCGAACACTTCCGCCAGCGCCTCTTCCGGCAGTTTACTGCCCGGCGGCAGCTGATGTTCGACGATAGCCGTCATCAGCGCCTGGTAAATGCTTTCGTCCTTATCCTGCAGCGCTGGCGCGGCCTGGAGACGATGTTCATTATTCATTAACCCACTCCGGTTTCACTTATCGATAGCAGATCGTATACATAAAATTTATTTTTTGTATACAAGATTCATCATTCTGGCCTGGATCCTGCAATAGCCTCAGCAATCCATATCAAAAGGGTTTTCATTCAGAGGAGCAGGTTTCATGCCACATTCATCCCACACGCAGCAGACGAAGACTCACGAGGCGGCCGCCGGCTACAGTCCGCGGCTATGTAATGACGATCTGGCGCCCACCCGCGACCAGAACTGGAGCTGGTACAATATCTTTTCATTCTGGATGTCGGACGTGCACAGCATGGGCGGCTACGTGGTGGCGGCAAGCTTCTTTACGCTTGGGCTGGCCAGCTGGCAGGTTCTGCTCTGCCTGCTGGTGGGCATCTGTATTGTACAGCTGTGCGCTAACCTGGTGGCGAAGCCCAGCCAGATGGCCGGAGTGCCTTACGCGGTGATCTGTCGCCAGGCGTTCGGCGTCTTCGGCGCCAATATCCCGGCGGTGATCCGCGGGCTGATCGCCTTCGCCTGGTACGGTATTCAGACCTATCTGGCGGCAAACGCCCTGATGCTGGTCCTGCTCAAGTTCTGGCCCTCCCTTGCCTCGCTGACCGGCAGCAGTTTCCTCGGGCTGTCGACGCTCGGCTGGCTGTGCTTCGCCACCATGTGGCTGCTGCAGGCGATGGTTTTCTGGCACGGCATGAACGCCATCAAGCGTTTTATCGACATCGCCGGTCCGGCGGTCTATGTGGTGATGCTGGCCCTGGCGGGCTGGATTGTATACAAGACCGGTCTCGACGGGATCTCCTTTACCCTCGCCAGCAAATCCCTGAGCGCCGGAGAGCAGACCTGGCAGATGATCACCGCCACGGCCCTGGTCGTCTCCTACTTCTCCGGGCCGCTGCTTAACTTCGGCGACTTTTCCCGCTACGGCAAAAGCATGGGCGAGATCCGCCGCGGCAACCGCTGGGGTCTGCCGTTTAACTTCCTGCTGTTCTCGGTGGTCACCGTGGTGATTGTCTCCGGCACCCAGTCGCTGTTCGGCAAAATGATCACCGACCCGATTGAAACCGTCAGCCGCGTGGGCAACGATCTGGCGGTGGCCATCGGCCTGCTGACCATGATCACCGCCACCATCGGCATCAATATCGTGGCTAACTTTGTCTCGCCGGCCTTCGATTTTTCCAACTGCGCGCCGCAGAAAATCAGCTTCCGCGCCGGCGGGATGATCGCCGCGGTGGGGTCGATACTTCTGACGCCGTGGAACCTGTTTAACTCACCGGAACTGATCCACTATACCCTCGACGTGCTGGGCGCCTTTATTGGCCCGCTGTTTGGCATCCTGATCGCCGACTTCTATTTGATCAAACGCGGCCGGGTGTCGGTAGACGACCTGTTTGACGATACGCCGAAGGGTAAATACTGGTACCGCAACGGCTTTAACCCGAAAGCCATTGCCGCCCTGCTGCCGTCGGTGGGCCTGGGGCTGATTATCAGCTTTATTCCGGCCCTGCACGAAGTGGCGAACTTCAGCTGGTTTATCGGCGTCTTCCTCGGCGCGACCACCTACCGCTGGCTGGCTCGCGACGAGCGTGAAGTGGAGGCGAAAGCCGCCTTCCGCTCCGGCGCGGTGGCGCAAAAAGAGTAACCTTCCCCTTCTGCCGCGGCGACTGGCCGCGGCAGGCTGCAAACTGGCACCAATCTTGCTGTTTATCACTATTCCCTGAGCGTTAAAAGAAGGCAGGTTCGATGATGGATTACCAGACCGCGGTGCGCGGTGCATTTTTTGATATCGCCGGCGTGGCGGAGACGCCGGATGAGGTAGCCGCCCAGGCCCGCTATCTCAATGATGGCCTGTTGTTCTTGCAGGACGGGAAAATTGTTACGCTGCTGCCATGGCAGGAGGGTGAAGCCTTTCTGCATCCGCTGAAGGGCTATGTTGACCTGCGGGGTAAGCTGCTGTTGCCGGGGTTCGTCGATGCCCATGTCCACTATCCGCAGACCGAAATGATCGGCGCCTTTGGCGAACAGCTGCTGGAGTGGCTTACCACTTACACCTTCCCGGTGGAGAGCCAGTTTGCCGACGCGGAGTATGCCCAGGAGATAGCGCAGTTTTTTGTCAATCAGCTGATTAGCCATGGCACCACCACCGCGCTGGTGTTTTGTACCCTGCATCCGGCCTCGGTGGAGGCGTTGTTCAGCGAAGCGCTGCGCCTCAATATGCGCCTGATCGCCGGAAAAGTGATGATGGATCGCCATGTGCCCGACTATCTGTGCGAAACCGCCGGGGAAAGCTACGAGCAGACCCGGGCGCTGATCCGCCGCTGGCATCAGCGCGGCAGGCTGGGGTATGCCATCACCCCGCGCTTTGCCCCCACCTCGACGCCGGCGTTGCTGGAGGCGGTGCAGCGTCTGCGGGCCGAGTTTCCCGATACCTGGCTGCAGACGCATCTCAGTGAAAACCGGGAGGAGATCGCCTGGGTTAAACAGCTGTGGCCGGAGCATGCACGTTATCTGGATGTCTATCATCATTACCAGCTCACCGGCGAACGCAGCGTATTTGCGCACGGGATCCATCTTGATGATGCCGAGTGGCAGTGCCTGTATGACACCGGGTCCGCCGTTGCCTTCTGTCCGACCTCGAATCTGTTCCTCGGCAGCGGGCTGTTCCGCCTGCCCGCCTGCTGGCAGCACCGGGTGCGGATGGGCATCGGCAGCGACGTCGGGGCCGGGACCACCTTCAGCATGCTGCGAACGCTGGGTGAGGCCTACAAGGTAGGACAACTACAGAGCTATCGCCTGCGCGCCAGCGAGGCCTTCTATCACGCCACTCTCGGCGGGGCGCGCGCCCTGCGGCTGGAAGAGAAGATTGGCAATTTTCAGCCGGGCAAAGAGGCCGACTTTGTGGTCATTGACCCGGCGGTCACTCCGCTGCAGCGTCTGCGGATGGGCCGCTGCCATGATATTTATGAGCAGCTGTTCGTACTGATGACCCTGGGCGATGAGCGCAATATCAGCGAGACGTGGGTGAACGGCGAGCGGGTGTGGTGTCAGGATTGACCCTCGCCCTGGTCCTCTCCAAAAGGGAGAAGGCGCTGGCCGGCGGCGGCTGGGTTAATGGCATTCAAAAACTCATCGCCAGGCCGACGCCATAGCCCGTGGTGTTATTGCCGAACATATAGCGCGCCACCAGCCGGGTACGGGTGATAAAGACCGGGTATTTACTGCTGTCCAGTTCGAGACCAACCCCCAGGGAGGTCAAACCGGTAAAACCCAGCGCCCCTCGCTGGTCGCCGATAAATTCAGTATGCGCGCCCTCCAGCACGTAGCGCAACGGGTTGCCCAGCAGCGTCCAGTCAGCGATTGGCGCGCGGCGGCGCAGATACAGGCCGAGATTCTCCGCGCTGGCTTCGCCCTGCACCACCTCGCCGCTGCTGCCGAAACTTTGCAGACGCATATAGGAGTAACGCAGTTCGGCATCAATATCCTGGGTGGCGGAGAAGCGTTCATAATCCAGCATCAGCGCCCCGCCCAGCCCCCAGGCGTTGAAGCGTCCGCCGTCAAGAAACTGCAGATCGGCGTTGGTTTTTCGCTCTATGACCCAGCGGCCAAGGCGTACATCGCTGGCCAGGGTGCCGAGCATCACATTGACGATCGGCCGCAGCACCAGGTTACCTCCGAGGCTGTCCCGGTGCAGCGAAAAATCCCAGCCGACGCCGCCGGTGGTGGTCAGACTGTTCCATTTGGTCGGCACATTCCGCGTCTGTTGGCCATTGCTGACGACGAATCGCGGGTCGTAACGGCTGTAGCCCATTGTGCCTTCGAGGTAAAGAGGAAACGACTCGCTCAGGGTGGCCCCGCCGCCAAACTGGGTGATGGTCAGGTTGTGTTTATCGTTGCTCCCGGAACCGATGTTGAGATCGCTGGCGGTCACGTCGGGAACCACGGTATAACTCATCAAGGTCAATACCGCATCGGCACGTTGTTTAATCGCGTGCCCGTCCGCCGCCAGCGTCGTCGGCGCAGAAAGAGAGACTACCGACAGCAGAACGAGAAGACGCACCATACGTTGTTTGCCACCTCAAACACAGGCTAATCTTATTACCACCCGTTACAGCAGGCTGGCTCATCCTCAGTATAGTCGGCGAGCGCGAATCAGGCTGCGCCACCGCTATTGCGCAACAGTTCCGCACTGTCAAAAGGCATGCGCGTTACCCGGTTGCGCCCGTCATTTTTCGCCGCGTACAGCGCTTTATCGACGCGGTAAAACAGCTGATCAATCGCTTCGCCATCATGATGCTCGGCGACGCCAATGCTGACGGTGACCGACAGCGTCTGATATTCGCTGACCGCCTGGCGGATCGCCTCCGCCACCATCAGCGCGCGGGCGATCGGCGAATGGGGCAAAAAGAGCAGAAACTCCTCGCCTCCCCAGCGATATATCTTATCTTCACGGTCCACCGAGGTTTCCAGAATGCGGGAGATCACCAGCAGAACTTCATCGCCTTTTTGATGACCGTGAATATCATTAATACTCTTGAAATGATCGATATCGATTAACAACAGACAAAAACCATGGGCGATAAACGACGGCGCGTCGACGAGCCGGTAAAATTCGCGACGATTTAACAGTCCGGTTAAGGGATCGTGGGCGGCGGAAAATTCCAGCTCTTTTTTCAGATGCACTTCTTCAGTGATATCGTGAATGATGCATAACATCAGCCGGATATTATACAGCACCACCGGCCCGGCATAGGTTTGAACATGGCGCAGCGAACCGTCAGCCAGAATATGAGTAAAATTAAGCGGCTTATGCCCGCCGGGCATATTGGCAATATTATTCATAATGGGGATCACATCCCGGCCCAGGGTATTAATTTGCCAGGTATGTTTGGTGCGCATTTCCTCATCGGAATAATGATAAAAGCGCAGCGCGGCAATATTGGCATCGACAATCCGGCCCTCTTTCTGAGGATCGATCAACAGCATCGGTGCGGTATTGGTCATAAAAAAGCGGGCAAAAAAGCCATTGTTCCGCCGCTGGTAGCGGCGGGAGCCGGTATGAATCGACTGATTTTGCGCGAGCAGCTTCACCGCTTCGAATAACAGTAAGGTGCCGCTGTCCTCGGTCTCCACCAGGGTGGTTTTACAATATACCGACTGCAACCCTTTGGCGGTCTGCAGCGTCCAGACTTCAAATATCTCAGTCATGGCGTCGAGATAGCGCAAATAATGCTGCAGCTGCGTTTCCGGGCAGGTGGAATAGATACCGTTGCGCATCTCATTCAGCGACATATCGCCGCTCAGCGTCCGGGAAGCCTGATTGGCATAGACCACACACTCTGTAAAAGGATGGACTACCCAGATCGGGGTGCTTAATACATCAAAAACAGCCAGTTCTTTTAATAACATACAGGCCCCAAACCGACCCACTCCCGGCGCGGAACGGCACATCATTCAGTGCAGCCCTGACGCTGGCATAAAGTGATAGCAAAAATAATCGAGTAACCGTCATTACGCGCGTGCGCGGCAAGTATAGTCGGTTCCTGGCCCAGCGACGCCCACCCGGAGCGACTTTGCGCACGGTTTAACCGACAGAGGAGACACTGCCTTTATTATTAATTTTATTTCAATAGCATAGCAGCAATGCCAGAACGGGTAGTCGCTTTTGATCACAGACTGTGTATACCCGTCACACTTTACGCTGCAGGGGTGCAGGCTTGTGCCGTGGCACGCAGATGGCCGTTGTTCTGCTCAGCGTTACCATGATAGTTTCTATCATAACGCTCATTTTCAATGGTCATCACAGTGAAAAAATCCGCCAGCAAAATCACGCTTACCGACATTGCGCGCGAAGCCAACGTCGGCGTGGCCACCGTCGACCGGGTACTCAACAAACGCGCGGCGGTGAAAGAATCTACCGCGTACCGCGTGCTGGAGGCCGCCCGGCGGCTGGGGTTTACCCTCGAACAGCCGCACTATCGCCTGGCCGCCGGCAAAGCGCCGGTTACCGTCAGGATGGGCTTTATTCTGCTGCAGGAGACCCACTCCTTCTACCTGCCGCTGGCGAGGGCGCTCGCAAGAGAGGCCGCGCCGTGGCTGCCGGCGGGCGAGACGCCGACGATCCTGCATTTTGCCATTGATGCGGTGGAAGCGATGGCCCAGGCCATTCACCGGCTCAGCGATGAGGTGGAGGTGCTCGGCCTGGTGGCGCTGGATCACCCGCTGATTCGCCATGCGGTGGGCCGGGCCGCCGCCCGCGGTGTTCGCGTATTCACCCTGCTTTCGGATCTGTCGGTTCCCCAGCGCAGCGGCTATATCGGCCTCGATAACCAAAAAGCCGGGCGCACCGCCGCATGGTTTATCGACCGTTTATGCCGTGGCGAAGGCGAAATAGCCATTATCATTGGCGATAATCGTTTTACCTGTCAGGAAAGCTGTGAGATCAGCTTCCGCTCCTGTCTGCGCGAGCAGGGTAAAGGGCAGCAGATCCTTGAGCCGGTTCGCAGCCATGAACGGGCGGATGTCGCCAGAAGCGTAACGGAACAGCTGCTCAGCCAGTACCCGGCCCTGCAGGCGATCTATGCTCCCTGCGGCGGCATTGAAGGGATTGTCGGGGCGCTGCGCGACAGCGGCCGCCAGCAGGCCGTCACCCTGGTCTGCCATGGCCCGCTAAGCGACAGTGAACTGGCCCTGATCGATGGCACCATCGATGTCATTCTCAACCACCGGCTGGATGACTTTGCCGCCGCCACCCTTCGCGCCATGACGGAAGCCGTTTCGCGGCCGCCCAGCGAAGTGATTTCGCACCCTCAGCCTTTCGATATCATCACCAAAGAAAATATGTAAACGCCCGCCCCGTCGCCGACGGGGCGGCCTCACGCCTGGACCACGCCTGGACTCATTTTGATAAATAACTATCAAAAACAACCTCAATACAAATCATGATGGCCATCATAAAATTATCATTCCAATATTGTTGACCATGAAATTTTCATTCAATACTCAGCGGCATCCCCTGTGATAAAAGGAAGCCGACATGACCTATCCTATCGCCAACGCCCCCTGCAGCTGGGGCGTGGATGACCCGAAAAACCCTGACCTTCCCGCCTGGACTACCGTGCTGAAGGAGGCGGCGCAGGCCGGCTATCGCAGCATCGAGCTCGGCCCGTGGGGCTACCTGCCCACCGACCCGAGCAGCCTGCGCGCGGCGCTGGAACAGCATCAGCTGTCGCTGGTCGCCGGGACGATCTTTGACGATCTGGTGAGCGAAGACCATTATCCCACTCTGGAGGCGCTGACCCATCAAATCTGCCGCAATCTGTCGCAGGTTCCGACCGCCGCCCCCATCCCGGGGCACCCTTTCCAGCCGCCCTATCTGGTGATTATCGACTTCGGCAACCCCGAGCGGGCGCGCTTTGCCGGACGCAGCGCGCTGGCTCCGCGCCTCAATGACGCAGACTGGCAGCGGATGATGGCGCACATTACCGCCCTCAGCACCCTCGCCTGGCGGGAGTACGGCGTGCGGGCGGTTATCCATCCCCACGCCGGGGGCTGCATCGAATTTGCCGATGAAATCGAGCGGCTGGCCAACGCTATCCCGCACGACGTGGCAGGGTTGTGTCTGGATACCGGGCATCTCTACTACGCCGGAATGGATCCGCTCACCTGGCTGGATCGCTATTACGCGCGGCTCGACTACCTGCACTTCAAGGATGTGGATCCGCAGGTTTACCAGCGCGCCGTCGCCGAAGGCATCGACTTTTTCACCGCCTGCGCCGAAGGGGTGATGTGCCCGCTCGGCAGCGGCGCCATTGACTACCCGGCCATTAACGATTTTCTTGCCCGCCGCGGCTATCAGGGCTGGATAACCATTGAACAAGAGCGTGATCCGCGCCATGCCGCAGGCAGCCTGCAGGCGGTCACGGAGAGCCTGCGCTACCTGCGCGGCGTCGGATTCTGACAGGAGAACCCCATGATTAACGGTTTAAGACCGCTCGACCGCACCCTGCGCTGGGGCATGGTCGGCGGCGGCGGCAGCAGCCAGATCGGCTATATTCACCGCTCTGCCGCCCTGCGCGATAACACCTTTGCGCTGCTGGCCGGCGCCTTTGATATTGATGCCGATCGCGGGCGCCAGTTCGGTCAACAGCTGGGGGTCGATCCCGCACGCTGTTACGCCGATTACCAGAGTCTGTTTCGCGGCGAGGCTGCCCGCCCGGACGGTATTCAGGCCGTGTCGATTGCCACGCCGAATAACACTCACTATGCCATCTGTCGGGCGGCGCTGGAGGCCGGGCTGCACGTGGTGTGTGAAAAGCCGCTGTGCTTCAGCAGCGAAGAGGCGGACGAACTGGTGGCCCTCAGCCAGCGGCAGCGTAAGATCATCGACGTGACCTACGGTTATGCCGGCCATCAGATGATCCTGCAGGCCCGGCAGATGATCGCCGACGGACTGCTGGGCGACATTCGTATCGTCAATATGCAGTTTGCTCATGGCTTCCACGCCCAGCCGGTGGAGCAGGAAAACGCCAGTACCCGCTGGCGGGTCGATCCCCGCTTCGTCGGCCCCAGCTATGTGCTGGGGGATCTTGCCACTCACCCGCTGTTTCTGGTCGAAACCATGGCCCCGCAGTTGAAGATCGCCCGGCTGATGTGCGCCAGACAAAGCTTCGTCAAAAGCCGCGCCCCGCTGGAAGATAACGCGCATGTGCTGATGGAGTATGACAACGGCGCCGTCGGCTCGCTGTGGAGCTCCGCCGTTAACTGCGGCTCCATGCACGGGCAAAAGGTGCGCATCGTGGGGGAAAAAGCCAGTCTTGAATGGTGGGATGAACAGCCCAACCAGCTGCGCTACGAGGTGCAGGGCGAACCGGCGCGCGTTCTGGAGCGCGGCATGGGCTATCTTGATCCGCTGGCGCGCCAGGACGATCGCATCGGCGGTGGCCACCCGGAGGGGCTGTTCGACGCCTGGTCGAATCTCTATCGCCGCTTCGCCATCGCCATGGACGCCGCTGACCGGCGTGACGAGGCGCTGTTGGCGGACTTCTGGTATCCGGACGCCCGCGCCGGGGCGTTCGGCGTCCGCTGGGTGGAAAACTGCGTACGCTCTGCCGACAACGGCGCCTGTTGGGTCAACTTCCGCTAATTCGCCGGCTCAGGGCCTCGCCCTGAGCCTTTCTCGCTACTTCTCAATGCGCGCCAGCTGGGTTTTATCGGCCTCGCGGGCGCGATCGGCCAGCCCCTGAAACGCGGCAGCGCCATAGTATTGCTCAGGAACCGGCAGCGCCTGCATATCGTGCCCCGGATAGATCTGCAGCTCGCCGAGGTCGCGCAAGCGGAATCCCCCCACCTGCGCCGGCATGGTCAGGCGATATGGCGGCATGGTTTCGAAAGGGACCGGCGTCGGCAGCCGGTTTTCCTGTAGATCGTAATTACGCTTCAGCACCAGAAACTTATCCGGCACCCGGCGGCGACTGTTCCACCAGTCGCCATCGATCCGCTGGAACATCGCTTCCGTCTCCCCTCGCGTGGCCACCATCAGCCGGGTCAGCGCCTTTTTCAGCGCCGCCTCCATGGCCCGGTTATACGCTTCCACCGACCCGCCGTGGCCGCTAAGGATGACATTAATCGCCAGCCTGGCGCCCAGTAAGTTGGAGTAGAGATCCTCCGGCGAAAACGCGGAGATCTCCTCTGAAAACCCGGGCACTGACTGGAAGCCATACCACTGAGCGATCTCATGCCACTGGGCGATTTCGAAGGCCAGGTGCCCGGCGAGCCAGGCCGCCAGCTGATAGCGTTGCCTGACGCCCGGCGGCGGCGTAAAGGCATTGAGCTGAACGCGGCGCACCCCCAGCTCTTCGCTGTAGAATATGCGCCCCGCCTGGCCCAGCGTCGGCGAAATGCGATTGAACAGATAAAAGGTGTAATCCGCCGTGTCGCGCACATGGGCAATATCGATAAACCCGCCGCGACGGGTATAGATAAGCCCGTTTTGCTCCTCGCTCAGTCCCAGCAGATTTTTCACCGCCCCGAGCGCGCTGTCGTTGTAATGGTGCTTGCCCAGGGTATCCAGGGTCAGCACGTTACCAATCTGATACACCGGGATCGGAATGCCCACCGCCCGCACGTGCAGGTCGTAACCAAAGGCGCAGCATGGCCGCAGCGATTCCGGCGGCGACAGCTCGCCCAGGGTGGGCGCAGGATGGATCTCCGTCACCGCGGGCAACACCGGGTCCTGCGCCAGCGCCGGCAGCGCCAGCGCGAATAACAGCCATAAGGCTTTACGCATCAACAGCCTCTCCACAGCAACAAAAGAGCGCGCATCTTACCGGCAGACGGCGCCTGCAGTTTTAGTTAAAAACGGTATTCACCGGAGACAAAGAAGCTGTTGCGGTCGTTAAAACCGAATTCAGTCAGCACGTTAAAGTTTTTGGTGACCTCATACTGGGCGCCAATCAGCATATTCCACGGCGAGGTCAGCTTCTGCTTAACGTCGAATTTGCCCTCGCCGTCTTTATTCACCGCGGCAATAAGGGGCTGCAGCTCTGGCGGCATGTGCAGGTCGGCGAGATCGCCCTTAAACTCCTGCTGCACGTCCTGATACATGCTCCCGACCCACAGGCTGAGATGGGACGGCCCGTCGATCCCCTGAAAACTGAAACGGTAGCCGACGCGCGGCGAGACGGTGACCGCCGAAATGCTGCCGTCGAGGATATCGAAGTCGGTGCGGGTGTAGTTAGTATCCACTAACCCAAACCAGTTGCCGTAGCCGCCGGCGAGCGTAAAGCCGGCCCCCCAGGTGGTGCCTTTAAAATCAAGCTTAAAATCAATATCCTGCAACTTCCCGCTCTGATAAAGCTGGTGAACCGCGCCGGCGATGGCCCGATCCAGGCCGCGAAACTGCGATGGGTCTGAATCCACTGAAACCTGGGAGACGGACGACCCGCGGGTATGCCCCACCAGTCCGTATACGTTAAGGAACGGAAAGACCCACATATCCAGGCGCAGGTTTTCGGTTTTGCTCTTCTCGCGGGTGTGTCCGGCATCGATGGCGAACATATCGCTGGGAATGGGATGATTGCCGAGCTTAAGCCCGGAAAAGGTAATACTGTCGACCATGATATCCTGGCGGATATTCATATAGCTCAGGTTGACGCCGTAGGGTAACGGAATGGAATATCCTCTGGCGCGAGCCTCATCGCCCCAGATCGGAAAATAGCTGTCGTTCTCGTCCGGCTCCGCAGCCGACGTGCCCCAGGCCGCTAACAGCAGCGTTAACACCGCGCCGGATGTTCTCATTTTTGTTCTCATGTGTAGTTATAAACCCGAACCGACATTGAAATAGACCGCCTGCTCATGCTCGCTGAACGCCACGTCAATCCCGGTACGCAAACCGTACTGTCGCGCGATCAGGTAACGAAAACCGGCCCCCCATGCCACCTCTGACTGTTCCCATAGCGTTTCCGCCGCGTCCGCCGCGCTCCCGGCGCCAACGAATCCCTGCAGGATCCAGCGCGGAGTGACGGCCCAGGCCAGCTGGGTTTGCGCCGTGGCCACGTAGTCGCCCTGATAGCGGTAGCGCGAAATCCCACGCAGCGCGATGTAAGGACGCGCCATCGGCATCAGGTGCTTATCATGGTGGGTTAAGGACTGATAATTGCCCGCGATCGCCAGGGTCAGCGTCTGGCTGAGCGGAATAAACACCTTCCCGTCCAGCGAAAACGTGTTGTAGTGATAATCGCCCCCGAGCAGCGAACGGAAAAACCGATATTCGCCCTTCAGCGCTAACCCACTCTGAGGATAGAAAATATTATCGGTAGTGTCATATTCCGCCACCACCCCCAGCGCCGAAGAGGTGCTGTTTTGCCCGAGCACCTGCTGCCAGACCCGGTTGACCCGCGGATTATCGAAAGCGACATCCGCCCGGGCATACACCTGGGAGGCCCCGAGGAACACCGGCGTATCGCCCACGCGAAACAGCAGCTTTTGCAGCGCGGCGACCCCTTTGGTCTGCGTCTGCACCGGTTTAGCATGGCTGAAGCCGCCGATGTCGCCGGAATAGATATCCAGATTGACGTTAGCGTAGCCGGCTCCCGCCAGGTAACGAATGCGATCATGCCGCCAGGTGTGACGATGGCCGCCGCCAATAAACCAGGTGCCATTCTGCGTGGCGGCCCCGCCGAAAGCGGTGAGCGGCGGAGGAATAAACTGCCCGCCCTCCCGGCTGCCTTTACCGTGTAAAAACAGGCCAAACAGTCCGCCGCCATAGCCGATCGCCGGCTCGGTTATCGCCAGCGGCACCGGCAGAAAACCGTAACGGTTTTCCGCCAGATACTGACTCATGTCGAGCATGCTATCTTCCGCATCGAAGAGATCGGCGGCATCGCCAGGCGGGCACAACAGGAACAGAAGCGCCAGCGCGGACAGCGGGAATTTCATGCTCACTCCAGGGCGTTGGGGCGCGCACGACACGCGTGGCGAACAGGATTATTACAACGGAATAATGAAAATATAACGTAACCGGAGAACCCTCACCAACGCGCAGCGGCCTGTTTTTCGGGTATTTTTGTACAAAAAAGAGCTAGCCGTCACAGAAAAACACCTTCGCGCCGCCGGACGGCGCGATGATTGTATTCATAAGGTGAATGTCGTATAACATAGCGCTACCGAGGGGTGTCCCGTGAGGGCTGAGATGGCGCAAGCCGAACCCTTTGAACCTGATCTGGGTCATGCCAGCGAAGGGACGGGTCGGCAATTTTGCCAGCATTACCGCCATTGCCTGTTCACACCCCTGCACGCCCGGATCTCCCCTGCATAAATGGAGGTCCTGTGATTGTTCCCGCGTTTAGCCAAGGTCTTTATGGCCGTTTACGCCAGCTGGCCGCCGCTGACTGGCAGCACTATGTGGCGCACCCTTTCGTCCAGCAGCTTGCCGAAGGCACCCTGGCGAAAAGCGCGTTCCGTCGCTATCTGACCCAGGATTATCTGTTTCTGATCCATTTCGCCCGCAGCTACGCGCTGCTGGTGAGTAAACTGCGCACGCTGCCGGAGATGCGCGCCGCGGCCGCCTCCATGAACGCCATCCTTAACGAAGTGCCGCTGCACGTCGGCTACTGCGCCCAGTGGGGCATTAGCGAACCGGAGATGGCCGCCCAGCCCGAAGCGCCAGAAACCATCAATTACACCCGCTACGTGCTGGATATCGGTCATTCAGGCGACGCGCTGGATCTGCTGGTCGCCCTGATGCCCTGCGTGGCGGGTTACGCCGAAATCGGTCTGGGCCTGCTGCATCACCCCTCCACCCGACTGGAGGATAATCCTTACGCCTCGTGGATCCGTAACTATGGCGATGAAGGCTATCTGCAGGGCGTCAGCGCCGCGCTGGCGCTGCTGGAGACCGTGTGGCAACAGCGCGGAAGCGAGGCCCGCCTCGCCGGGCTGAGCGACATCTTCACCACCGCCACCCGCCTGGAGGCGCAGTTCTGGCAGATGGGGCTCAACGCCGCGGCGGAGTCCCGGGCGTGACGGCGCCAGGTATCGAGGTCCGTAAGCTGAGCCTCCATTTCGGCGACCGCCGCCTGTTCGATAACCTGTCGCTGACGGTCCCCGGCGGCCAGTGGGTGTCGCTGCTCGGCGCCAGCGGGGCCGGTAAAACCAGCCTGCTGCGGGTCATGGCCGGCCTGGCCCCCGCCACCCGCGGGGAAGTGGTCGCCAGCGACGGAAAGCCGATACCCGGCCGCCTGGCGTGGATGGGGCAGAAAGACCTGCTTTACCCCTGGCTGAGCGTTCGGGAGAACGTCGCCCTCGGCGCGCGGCTGCGCGGTGAGAAAGTGGATCACGCCCGGGTCGCCACCCTGCTTGAACAGGTGGGGCTCGCCTCCAGCGCCGACGCCCGGCCGGCGACGCTCTCCGGCGGGATGCGTCAGCGCGCCGCGCTGGCCCGCACCCTGTATGAGGACCGGCCCATCGTGCTGATGGATGAGCCCTTCTCAGCGCTGGACACCCTCACCCGCACGCGTATTCAGACCCTCGCGGCCACTCTGCTGGCGGGGCGCACGGTGGTGCTGATCACCCACGATCCGCTGGAAGCCTGCCGGCTGAGCCACCGTCTGCTGGTCCTCTCGGCCGCCGACGGGGAGATCGACGACAGCCATCACCTCACCGGCGCGCCTCCGCGCGCGCCGGATGCGCCCGAGCTGTTGAACGCCCAGGCGGCGCTGCTGCAGCAGCTGATGAGGGCCCACTCATGACTGGACGTCTCTGGCGCGGCGGCATGGTGTTCTGCGGACTGATGCTTCTCTGGGGGCTGGCCAGCCGCAGCGGCATTCCGCACTTTCTTTTACCCTCCCCGGCGGCGGTCGCCGAGGCGCTGTGGGTCAATCGCGCCTATCTCGGCTGGCACACGCTGATTACCCTGAGCGAGATCCTCAGCGGCCTGGCGCTAGGGGTGGCGCTCGGCGTCACGCTGGCGCTGGGCATGATCCTCTCCCCGCGCCTGCAGCGCTGGCTGATGCCGCTGGTGCTCACCAGCCAGGCGATCCCGGTCTTTGCCCTCGCCCCGCTGCTGGTGCTGTGGCTGGGGTTTGGCATGAGCGCCAAAGTGGCGATGGCGGTGCTGGTGATTTTCTTTCCCGTCACGTCCGCCTTCTTTGACGGCTTGCGACGGGTCAACCACGAGTATCTCGATCTGGCGCGCAGCATGAACGCCTCCTTCGGCGCTCAGCTGCGGCATGTCCGCCTGATGGCCGCCCTGCCGGCGCTGGGCTCGGGCCTGCGCATGGCGGCGGCGGTGGCCCCCATCGGCGCCATTATCGGCGAATGGGTCGGCTCCGCCGAGGGGCTGGGCTACGTCATGCTCAATGCCAACGCGCGGCTGCAAACCGATATCTGCTTCGCCGCGCTGTTTATTTTAGTGCTGCTGACCCTCTTCCTGTGGCTGGCGGTAGACACCCTGCTGCACCGGCTGATCGACTGGTCGCCGGAATAATCATGAAGTAATAAAGGAAAACAGATGAAAACGTCGCTTTTCGCCGGAGCAACCCTGACGGCGCTGCTCAGCGGTCATGCGCTGGCCAATGAACCGCTCACCCTGGTACTGGACTGGTATATTAACCCCGACCATGCGCCGATTATGGTGGCCGAGCAGATCGGCGCCTTTAAGGCCCAGGGTCTGGACGTCAAGATTGTCCCCCCGTCGGATCCGGCGCTGCCGCCCCGCATGGTGGCCGCCCGTCAGGCGGACCTGGCCATCACCTACCAGCCGCAGGTGCACTTCTTCGCTGACGAAGGGTTACCGCTGGTGCGCGTGGGCACCCTGATCGGCTCGCCGCTGAACACGGTGATCGCCCTGGATAAGCAGATCAAAACCCCGGCGGATCTGCAAGGCAAGAAGGTGGGTTACTCGGTCAGCGGCATTGAGCAGGCCACCCTGTCGACCATGGCGCAGCATGCGGGGATCGATCCGGCCAGTATCAAGCTGGTCAACGTCAATTTTCAGCTGACCAGCGCTCTGCTGACGGGCCAGGTGGACGCGGTCATCGGCGGCTATCGTAATATAGAAGCGCAGGAGCTGAAGCTGCAGGGCAAAGCCCCGGTGGTGATGAACGTTGAGGATTATGGCGTACCGGCCTATGACGAGCTGGTGATTGTCGCCCACCGCGACGCGATTCATGAGGCGAAAATCCGTAAATTCCTCACCGCCCTGCAGGCCGGGGTCAGCTACCTGCGCGCGCATCCGCAGGAGAGCTGGGAGGCGTTCGCCGCCGCGCATCCGGAGCTGAAGACCGAGCTTAACCATCAGGCGTGGCTGCAAACCGTGCCGCTGTTCGCCGCCGATCCGGCGGCGCTGGATAAAGCGCGCTACGACACTTACGAACAGTTTTTATATAACAATAAGTTGGTGAAAAAAGTTACACCTTTAACAAATTATGCGGTTGAGCTGCATTGACTCTTGCTATCGCTGACGGAAGGCTTTCCGTCAGCGCTTTAACGCAGCGGCAATAAAAATATAGAGACTTTCTCACTAATAATTACACTTTAAAGGGTTATCGTTACTCAGGGTTGTTTTATTATAATTCAGCAGGTTACGTTAATTTTTACCCCGGTAAGAATAACGTCAAAATAACGCAATCAATAAAACGTTGAATGCGGATTTAAAAAGCCATATATTGTGCGCGCTTTATGAATGCCAATTCAATTCCTTACACCAATTATTCAACCAGCGTTCAACCGCAATGCTGGTTGTGGGAGTGATATGATGACGGATAAAGTCCGTATTGATACTTTACGTGCCGATTTATTAGACGCAAACAACGAAACCTTTTTGGCCCGTCAGGCCGAATTCGAATCGAATGTCAGGAGTTACCCGCGTAAGTTACCGCTGGCTATCACTAAAGCTGAAGGCGTGTGGCTGACGGATGCGGATAACAAACAGTACCTGGACTGCCTCGCCGGCGCCGGTACTCTCGCTCTGGGCCACAACCACCCTGATGTATTGCAGAGCATCCAAAGTGTCATTACCAGCGGCTTGCCGTTACATACTCTCGATCTGACTACTCCGTTAAAAGATCGTTTCTCCGAATACCTGCTCTCTTGCCTGCCGGGCGAAGGGAAAGAGTATTGCCTGCAGTTCACCGGTCCTTCCGGCGCTGACGCCGTGGAAGCGGCGCTGAAGCTGGCGAAAAAATACACCGGTCGTACGTCGGTGATCAGCTTCTCCGGCGGCTATCACGGGATGACCCACGGCGCGCTGTCGGTCACCGGCAACCTGTCGCCGAAAGCGGCGGTCAACGGCATGATGCCGGAAGTGCAGTTTATGCCTTACCCGCACCTGTACCGCTGCCCGCTGGGCATCGGCGGCGAAGCCGGCGTCAAAGCGCTGACCTACTACTTCGAAAACCTGATCAACGACGTGGAGAGCGGCGTCCGTAAACCGGCGGCCGTGATCCTCGAAGCCGTTCAGGGCGAAGGCGGCGTGAACCCGGCGCCGGTCGAGTGGCTGCAGCGCATCCGCAAAGTGACCGAAGAGCACGGCATTCTGCTGATCGTTGATGAAGTGCAGGCCGGCTTTGCCCGTACCGGTAAATTCTTCGCCTTCGAACACGCCGGTATTCAGCCGGACATCATCGTGATGTCGAAAGCGGTTGGCGGCGGTCTGCCGCTGGCGGTGCTGGGCATTAAAAAGCAGTTCGACGCCTGGGAACCGGGTCACCACACCGGCACCTTCCGCGGCAACCAGCTGGCGATGGCTACCGGCCTGACCACCCTGCGCCACCTGCGCGACAACAACATTGCCGACAAAGTCGCCGCCCAGGGCGAGTGGCTGAAAGGCAAACTGGCGGAGCTGCAGAAGCGCTACCCGGTCATTGGCCACGTTCGCGGTCTCGGTCTGATGATCGGTATCGAAATCGTCAAGCCGAACGACGCGCAGGATCACATGGGCTGCTACCCGGCTGACGGCGAACTCTCTGCCCTGCTGCAGAAGAAATGCTTCGAAGCGGGCCTGATTCTGGAGCGCGGTGGCCGTCACGGTTGCGTGCTGCGCCTGCTGCCGTCCCTGCTGATCAGCGACGCGGAACTGAATGTGTTCCTCGACAAATTTGAACAGGCCCTGCTGGCCGCCGGTGTGAAACCGGTCTGAGTGGAGTCAGTGACCACCATGTCCACATTGAATCCGATTCTTGCTGGTTCGGCGCAGAGCGTTGAGGCCTATCAGCAGGTTATCGAGCAGACCAGTCAGGCCGTTGTGCAGTGGCTGAAGCAACCTGAGATGTATCAGGGGAAAAGCGTTGACGAACTGCGTGAGCGTATCTCCCTTGAATTTAACGAACAGGGGTTGGGTAACCAGGCGGCGATTGATCGTGCGATCGAGTACTTCCTGAAAGACAGCCTGTCGGTGCATCACCCACAGTGCGTGGCGCACCTGCACTGCCCGAGCCTGGTGATTAGCCAGGCGGCGGAAGTGCTGATCAACGCCACCAACCAGAGCATGGACTCCTGGGATCAGAGCCCGTCGGCGACCATCATTGAGATGAAGCTGATCGAGTGGCTGCGCGCGCGGGTCGGCTATCCGGCAGGCGACGCCGGCGTCTTCACCAGCGGCGGCACCCAGAGCAACCTGATGGGCCTGATGTTGGCGCGCGACGCCTTCTTCGCCCGTCAGGGACACTCCATCCAGCAGGATGGACTGCCGGGGGATATCCGCCAGTACAAAGTGCTGTGCTCGGAAAACGCCCACTTCTCGGTGCAGAAGAACATGGCGCTGATGGGTCTCGGCTACCGCTCGGTTACGCTGGTGAAAACCGACGAATTCGCGCGGATGGACGTGGCCGACCTGAAGGCGAAGATTGCGCAGGCGCAGGCTAACGGCGAACAGATCATGGCGATCGTCGCCACCGCCGGGACCACCGACGCGGGGGCTATCGACCCGCTGCGCGACATCGCTGGTATCGCCGCGGAGCATCAGATCTGGCTGCACGTTGACGCGGCCTGGGGCGGCGCGCTGCTGCTGTCTGAGCAGTATCGCGACTATCTTGACGGTCTGGAGCTGGTGGATTCCGTTACCCTGGACTTCCACAAGCAGTTCTTCCAGACCATCAGCTGCGGTGCCTTCCTGCTGAAGGATGCACGCCATTACGAGCTGATGCGTTATCAGGCGGCCTATCTGAACTCCGAGTTCGATGAAGAACACGGCGTGCCGAACCTGGTCTCCAAATCGCTGCAGACCACCCGCCGCTTCGATGCCCTGAAGCTGTGGATGGGCCTCGAAGCGCTGGGGCAGAAACAGTATGCGGCGATCATCGATCACGGCGTCACCATGGCGAAAAACGTCGCGGAGTACGTGAAGTCGCAGCCGACGCTGGAGCTGGTGATGCAGCCGCAGCTGGCGAGCGTGCTGTTCCGTTCTCGTCCGGCGCAGATGGCGCAGAGCGACGCGGCGGCTATCGCCCTGCTCAACCAGCGCGTCGGCGACGCCCTGCTGGCTTCCGGCCGCGCCAACGTTGGCGTGACCGAGCATAACGGCGTTACCTGCCTGAAGCTGACCCTGCTGAACCCGGTGGTGACGCTGGATGATGTGAAGGTCCTGCTGAGCCTGGTGGAGCGCACCGCTCAGGAGCTGCTGGCGCAATAATCTGCCTGAGCGAGGCGGCGCCTGTCGCCCCGCTCAGCGGCCAGCCCTGCCTGCACTAAGCCGATAAGTTCCCTTATCGGCTTTTTTTATGCCTGCCTGCACGACTGGCGCGCGCTTCTACGCTTCTCGCCGCAGGGTCCGTTGACGCCTGCCCGCCGCGATGCCACAGTAAGGTCCCGATAATGGCAACCGCCAGAATCCAACGTCCCGGTAATAAGGATGATAATGGAGAAACGCTTACCCGGCCTCGATCTCGACGCCCTGCGCAGCTTTGTGACCGGCATGGAGTTCGGCAGCTTCGCCCTGGCGGCGCAGCGTCTGGCGCGCTCCACCTCCGCCGTCAGCGCCCAGCTCAAAAAGCTGGAGAGTCAGTGCGGCGTCGCGCTGGTGGTTAAACAGGGGCGTCACCTGGCGCTGACCGCGGAGGGCGAAAAGCTAATGAGCTACGCCAGACGGCTGCTGGCGCTCAATGATGAAACCCTGCGCGCGCTGCAGGGCGAACGGCTCACTGGCGAAATTCACCTTGGCATGCAGGAAGATTTTGGCGAATCGCTAATGCCGGGGATCCTTGGGCAGTTTACCCGCCACCATCCGCAGGTGCGGATCGTCGCCAGGGTGGATCGCAATGGCCCGCTGCGCCAGGCGCTGGCGGAGCAGACGCTGGATCTGGCGCTGCTGTGGCAAACCGAAGATCAGGGCCCTGGGCTGGGTCGCTGCCCGCTGGCGTGGATTGCGCATCCTGACTTTGACGTTCGCGCGCGGCTGGCGTCCGGCGAGCCGCTGCCGCTGGTGATGTTCGACAGCCCGTGCCTGATGCGTTCCCGCGCTATTGCCTGTCTCGATGCCGCAGGGATCCCCTGGCAGGTGGTGTTCGTCAGCCACAGCCTGAGCGGCATCTGGGCGGCGGTGCAGGCCGGCCTGGGACTGACGGTACGCAGCCGCATCGGCATGCCAGGCAATCTGCGCCCCGCCGGCGGATCACTGCCATCCCCCGGCAACCTGGCCGTCAGTCTGCAACAAACCCCGCGTCAGGAACCCCATTCCGCCGCGGTCACGCTGCTCGGCGAACTGATGTCCGAGGCCCTGCAGGAGTGGGTTTTTCGGTGACAGTGTCACGCCAGTTTCCCTAACCCTCTCCCGGATGGAGAGGGAACCGTTCAGCAGCGTCTGTTACCCCGGCCAAGATTCTGTCTCCACCCGCTACGTAACCCGCCTTACCGGGCCTGCACGCGGCTTCGTAATCCCCCAGGCCGGGCAAGCGTAGCGCCGCCCGGCAATGAGCATTCTGCGCCGTTCCCGCTTCGATGCCCGGTGGCGGCTGCGCCTTACCGGGCCTACATTCTCCCTGCGCGCTCCTGTAGGCCGGGCAAGCGTAGCGCCGCCCGGCAACAGGCATCCAGCACCCTTCCCGCTTCGATGCCCGGTGGCGGCTGCGCCTTACCGGGCCTACATTCTCCCTGCGCGCTCCTGTAGGCCGGGCAAGCGCAGCGCCGCCCGGCATCAGGTATAAAGGCTGTAGGGATCCGTCCGCCAGACGCCTACGCCACGGGTCAGGCTTTGCTCTCCTGCAGCAGCTGCTGGATCACCTGCTCCTGGCGGGCATAATCCCCTTCGCCGAAGGCGGTATAGCGCAGTTGCCCACGTGCGTCGAAAATGTAATGCGCCGGCCAGTACTGATTGCCGAAGGCGTTCCAGATGGCGTACTCATTATCCGCCACCACCGGGTAGGTTATCCGCCAGTCCTTTACCGCCTCGCGCAGCAGCGGTAGCGAACGCTCCCAGGGATATTCCGGGGTATGAACGCCAATCACCACCAGCCCGGCCACGCGGTATTTGTTCGCCCAGTCGCGCACGTAAGGCAGGGTATGCTGACAGTTGATGCACTCCCGGGTCCAGAAGTCCACCAGCACCACTCTGCCTTTCAGACGCTCCGGGGTTAACGCCGGGCTATTGAGCCATGCGCTGCCCCCCGCCAGCGAAGGCATCGCGCTGCTGGGCTCGGGCGTCGCGATCGGTTGCAGAACCGTTTTCTGCGTTGGCTGTGGCAGACGGGCGGCCAGCCGCTGCTCCAGCGCCTGACTCCAACCTCCCGCGCTTTGCAAATAGCGGTCGCCGCCGCTGGCGATCAGCGCCACCGAGGCCAGCATCGCCACCCCCGCCAGCCGGCGCAGCCGTTCGCCGAACGCCAACCCGCGACGCAGACGGGCAATCAACGCCGCGCCGCACCACCCGAGCAGGAATAACATCAGCGCCCCGCCGCCGCCGTAGGCCAACAGCAACCCGCCGGTGGTCGCCTGGCCCGGATGCACAAAGCCCAGGCTCAGTATCGCCCCCAGTACCGGCCCGGCGCACGGCGCCCACAGCAGACCCACCGCCAGCCCGGCCAGCAGCGAACCGATCCAGCCGCGCTGGCGTGAGCTGGCGTCGTTAAGCTGATTCCCCAGCGCCACCAGGGGTGACGTCAGCCGCTGCGCGACGCGCGGTGAAAGCAGGCTCAGCCCGACAAGGGCGAAGAACGCCAGCGCCAGGCCGCGCCCAGCCAGCGTCAGATTCACGACCCAACCGCTGGCGACCGTCACCAGCCACGACACAGCGCCAAACATCAGCGCCATGCCCGCCAGCATGATCGCCAGTTGCCCCCGGCGGCCCCGGACGCTGGCGAACAGCAGCGGGATCACCGGCAGCGTGCAGGGGCTTAGCAGGGTTAACATCCCGCCCAAAAATGCAATGAATATCGACATCGCCTTCTCCTCATTATGCCATCGCTGCCGAAGGTGGCAGCCACAACATTACAGCAAGGGGATGTAGGGCGGATGTGTCGGGAAAGCGGGAGAATTGTCGGTTTAGTTTTCTATCTGCGCCGGAGATACAGCAGGATACAATCCCTGCGCGGCGAGACGCACGCTGGCATCCAGACCGCCCTGCGGGCGATTGGCCAGGCGCAGCGTGCCGTTCATCTGGCTGACCAGCTGCGCGGCGATCGCCAGCCCCAGGCCGGTGCCGCCGGTATCGCGATTGCGCGAGTCCTCCAGGCGATAAAACGGCTGCAGCACCGCCTGCAGCGACGCCTCAGGGATCCCCGGCCCCTCATCCAGCACATGAATGATGATATCCCCGGCGGCGTCGCGGTTGAGGGCGACCGTTACCGTGGCGCCGAATTTCAGCCCGTTATCGATAAGGTTGGTCATCACCCGGCGCAGGGCCTGCGGTGGGATCCACACCACTCCGGCGCGCGCCTCGGGGCAAAACCGCACCGGCCGGCCGACATCGGCATAATCGCAGGCGATGCTGTCGAGAAAGGCGTCAAGGTTCAGCCGCTGGCGCGCCTCCTCCAGCGGCTGCGAAGTGCGAGCGAAGGCGATACCTTCGCGCACCAGGCGGGTCATATTGTCGAGATCCTGCAGCAGTTTGTCGCGCAGTTCAGGCTGGTCGGCCATCTCCACCCGCAGCTTCATCCGGGTGATCGGGGTTTGCAGATCGTGGGAGATGGCGGCGAGGATCCGCGCCCGCTCCTGCAGATGATCGTGGATGCGGGTCTGCATCGCGTTAAACGCGCGGGCGGCACGGCGCACCTCCTCCGGCCCCTGCTCGGCCATGGTTCCCGCCGTGTCGCTGGCCGGCTCAAGCGCATTCACCGCATGGGTAAAGCGAGTGATGGGCTGCAGTACCTGGCGAACCGCGTACCAGGCGCAGGCCAGCAGGAGGACAAACTGAGCGATCAGCACCACCGGCAGCCAGCGGGCGATGGGCGGTAGTGTCGGCCACAGGTCGAGGGTTAAGGGAGCGCCATCGTGGAGGGTAATATGGGCCTGGATATGCTGCCGCGGACCGGGGATCGCCACAATACTCACCGGATACTGCGCGCTCAACGCCTCCTGCAGGGAGCGCGCCGCGTCCCGGGCGCGCCAGCTGTCCGGATAGTCGCCGCGCTCGCCGGCGTCCAGCTGATAGCGGTAGTTGCCGCGCGCCAGCTTCGGCAGCCACTGCGGGCGTTCAGCGGGCGGCAGACGGTCGAGGATCGCCACGCTGGTGGCGACATCCGACGCCAGATTGCCCAGCATCACGCTGCGGGCGCTGCTCATACGCTCATAAAACAGCAGCGACAGGGTTAAGGTATTCGCCAGCAGCAGCGCCAGAAACAGCAGCGCCATCAGCCTCGACTGCAGCGAGGCGGGCCAGAACCTCATTCATGCCTCTCGCGGATGGAGACCGGGACCGACAGCACATAGCCTTCGCTGCGCACCGTCTTAATGTAGGCCGGCTCGCGGGCATCCTCCCGCAGGCGCTGACGCAGTCGGCTCACCAGCAGGTCGATTGACCGTTCAAACAGTTCGGCGTCGCGTCCCTGGGTCAGATTGAGCAGCTGATCGCGGTTCAGCACCCGCTGGGGGTGGTCGAGAAACACCCGCAGCAGTCGATACTCCGCCCCGCTGAGGGCGACAATCGCCCCGCTGTCGTCCAGCAGATGGCGGGCGGCGGTATCGAGCAGCCAGTCGCCAAACGCGATCAGCCTGCCCGCCTCGGTGATCTGCAGGTTGGGCGGCAGCGCCCGGGTGCGGCGTAAAATGGCTTTGATGCGCGCCAGCAGTTCGCGGGCCACAAAGGGCTTCACCAGATAGTCGTCAGCCCCCATCTCAAGGCCGAGGATCCGGTCGCTGTCGTCGGTGCGGGCGGTGAGCATCAGCACCGGGATATCCTGTTGCGGGTTTGCGCGCAGCTGGCGACAGAGCGTTAAGCCATCCTCCCCCGGCATCATGATATCCAGCACAATCAGGTCGATTTGATGGTTTTTGAGCACCGACCACATGGCTTTGCCGTTCGCCGCGCCGCTGGCGCGGTATCCCGATTTTTCCAGATAGTCGACAATCAGTTCCCGGATGTCGCGGTCGTCATCGACAACCAGGATGTGGTCAATACGCTCCAAAGGCTGCTCCTGCGGCAAAATAGACTCTTCACAAGCATAAGCCGTGTTGCCGGAAGCGCAACGTCGCGCCGCCGGCAAGGCGCGGGTTACAAACGATCGGCGTCCACCACCGCCTGCACAAACGCCGTCGGGTCCTCCTGCGGCGGGTTATGGCCCACCGGCCCCTGCAGATCCCGGTGCTCATATTTACCGGTAAATTTGGTCCGGTAGCTGGCGGGAGCCGGATGCGGCGCGCCGTTATTCGCCCCTTCCAGAGTGATGGTGGGCACCGTAATCGGCGGCAGCGCCGCCAGCCGTTGTTCATAGCTGGCATACTTCGCTTCCCCCTTCTCCAGTCCCAGGCGCCAGCGGTAGTTGCTGATGGTGATCACCACGTGGTCCGGGTTATCCAGCGCCCGGGCGGTTTTGGCAAAGGTTGCGTCGCTGAATGGCCACTGCGGCGACGCCTGATGCCAGATAAATTTCGCAAAGTCATGGGTGTTCTGCCGGTAACCGGCTTCCCCGCGCGGAGTGGCAAAATAGAACTGATACCACCACGACAGCTCCGCCTGCGGCGGCAGCGGTTTTTCGCCAATCTGCTGACTGCTGATCAGATACCCGCTCACCGAGACCAGGGATTTCACCCGCTGCGGCCACAGCGCGGCGACGATATCCGCCGTGCGCGCCCCCCAGTCAAAGCCGGCCAGATCCGCCTGCCTGATGTTCAGGGCATCCATCAGATGGACAATATCGGCCGCCATCGCCGACGGCTGACCGTTACGCGGCGTGCTGGCGGAGAGGAAACGGGTGGTGCCGTAGCCGCGCAGATACGGCACAATCACCCGGTAGCCCTTCTGCGCTAAAGCCGGCGCCACCTGGGCATAGCTCTGAATATCGTAGGGCCAGCCGTGCAGCAGAATCACCGGCTGGCCGTCGCGCGGGCCGATATCCACGTAGCCAATATTCAGATCGCCGGCGTGGATCTGGTGGATCTTGTCGAACGCCCCCGCGTCTTCAGCGGCGCAAACGGCAGCGGACCACAGGGTGGATAACCCCAGCGCCGCAGCGCTGGTATACCGGATCAAGGATAATCTGTTCATCGCTTTGTCACCTTTTATCGTCATCAAGAGAGTACGTAACCAGTTAAGCGGAAATTTGTATCCGCCGTGTGCCCGACAGGGGCCGTTTTTATCTCTTCATGTCAGCGATCCGCCGCGGGATACAGTGTGATACATAATCAATGTTGGCAATTGTTGCTGGCTTGTGAATTTCTGCTTGCCCACGGGCATAAATCCGCTACCGTGACAGCCATTTTTACCACCTGATAACCCAGGAGCCCGCTGTGGCGATTTTTGATGGTCACAATGACCTGCTGCTGAATCTCTGGCTTCACCATCGCGAGGATCCGGTGACCGCCTTCTTTGCCGGGATAGAGAACGGCCACCTCGATTATCCGCGTATTCGCCAGGGCGGTCTGGCCGGCGGCCTGTTCGCCCTCTTTGTACCGCCGCAGGAGTATATCGCCCGCGTGGCGCCCCAGTACGCCAGTCAGGCGTGGGACCCATTAACGATCCTCTGGCAGCAGCTGACTATCCTCAAGGCGATTTGCGCCCATGACGCCAGCCGCGCGCGGCTGTGCCTGAGCGCGGCGGATATCGAACGCTGCCGTCAGGATAATGCGCTGGCGATGGTGGCGCACATCGAAGGCGCCGGCGGGTTCGACGCCCAGGGCGACGATCTGCAGGCCTTTTATCGCGCCGGGGTGCGCAGCATAGGTCCGTTCTGGAACATCGCCAATCGCTTCGGCTGCGGGGTCACCGGCGCCTTTCCCGGCAGTCCGGACAGCGGGCCGGGTCTTACCGGCGAGGGTATCGCGCTCATTGCCCAGGCCAACACCCTGAAGATGCAGATCGATGTTTCACATATGAATGAACAGGCCTTTTGGGATACCGCCCGTCACTCCACCGCCCCGCTGGTGGCCACCCACTCCAATGCCCACGCCCTGTGCCCACAGCCGCGCAACCTGACCGATCGGCAACTGCGGGCGATCCGCGACAGCGGCGGCGTGGTGGGCGTTAATTTCGGCAACGCCTTCCTGCGCGCCGACGGACGGCGCGATAGCGACACGCCCTTCGCCACCATCATCCGGCATATCGACTATCTTATTAACATAATGGGTGAGGATCATGTGGCCCTTGGTTCGGATTTTGACGGCGTCACCCTGCCGGACGCGCTGGGGGATGTGGCCGGCTTACCGCGGCTTATCAATGCCTTGCGTGACAGCGGCTATGATCAATTGGTGCTGGATAAGCTGCTGTGGCGTAACTGGCTGCGGGTATTAAAAAATGTTTGGCAACAATAGGTTATATTGTAAACATAAAGTTAAATCCTTACAGATTCCGGGTTGATCTCTCTCCCGGTGAAGCGCAATATGCGGCGGCCGTCACAGATCCTGCATTATCCGTGAGGCCTGTCGTCATTTTTAAGAGGAACAAAACATGTGGAAGAAACCTGCTTTTATCGATTTACGTCTCGGTCTGGAAGTGACGCTGTACATTTCTAACCGCTAATCGCCCCGCCCGCCGTTCGCGCGGGCCTCTTTTTTCATTACCCGGTCCGTCTTCATGTTCATTAAAGTCCTCGGTTCCGCCGCCGGCGGCGGTTTCCCGCAATGGAACTGCAACTGCGCCAACTGTCAGGGTCTGCGCGACGGCACGATCCAGGCCAGCGCCCGCACCCAGTCGTCGATCATCGTCAGCGATAACGGTCAAGAATGGGTGCTGTGCAACGCCTCGCCGGATATCAGCCAGCAGATTGCCCACACGCCCGAGTTAAATAAAGTCGGCGTGCTGCGCGGAACGCATATCGGCGGCATTATTCTCACCGACAGCCAGATCGACCACACTACCGGGTTACTCAGCCTGCGCGAAGGCTGCCCGCACCAGGTGTGGTGCACCCCGGAGGTCCATGAGGATCTCTCCACCGGCTTCCCGGTGTTTACCATGCTGCGCCACTGGAACGGCGGCCTGGTGCATCACCCCATCGCCCCGCAGCAGCCTTTTACCGTTGACGCCTGTCCTGATTTGCGGTTTACCGCGGTGCCTATCGCCAGCAACGCGCCGCCCTATTCGCCGTATCGCGACCGGCCGCTGCCGGGCCATAACGTGGCGCTGTTTATCGAAAACCGCCGCAACGGGCAGACGCTGTTCTACGCTCCGGGGCTCGGTGAGCCGGATGAGACCATTCTGCCCTGGCTGCAAAAAGCGGACTGTCTGCTGATCGATGGCACCGTCTGGCAGGATGACGAACTGCAGGCCGCCGGCGTCGGGCGCAATACCGGCCGCGATATGGGCCACCTGGCGCTCGGCGATGAGCACGGGATGATGGCCCTGCTGGCCTCCCTGCCGGCAAAACGCAAAATTCTTATTCATATCAATAACACCAACCCGATCCTTAACGAGCACTCTCCCCAGCGTCAGGCGCTGACGCAGCAGGGGATTGAAGTGAGCTGGGACGGGATGGCTATCACCCATCAGGATATCGCATGCTGATCACCGACACGCTGTCGCCGCAGGCCTTTGAAGCGGCCCTGCGGGCCAAAGGCGCCTTCTACCATATTCACCACCCTTACCACATCGCCATGCATAACGGCGACGCGACCCGCGAGCAAATTCAGGGCTGGGTGGCGAACCGGTTTTATTACCAGACCACTATCCCGCTGAAAGACGCGGCGATCATGGCCAACTGCCCGGACGCGCAGACCCGGCGCAAATGGGTGCAGCGGATCCTCGACCACGATGGCAGCCACGGCGAGGACGGCGGGATTGAAGCCTGGCTGCGGCTGGGGGAAGCGGTCGGTCTGAGTCGCGACGATCTGCTCAGCGAGCGCCACGTGCTGCCCGGCGTGCGCTTCGCGGTGGATGCCTATCTTAACTTCGCCCGTCGCGCCTGCTGGCAGGAGGCGGCCTGCAGCTCCCTGACCGAGCTGTTCGCCCCGCAGATCCATCAGTCGCGCCTCGACAGCTGGCCGCAGCACTATCCGTGGATCAAAGAGGAAGGCTATTTTTACTTCCGCAGCCGTCTGAGCCAGGCCAACCGCGACGTGGAGCATGGCCTGGCGCTGGCGAAGGCCTACTGCGACAGCGCTGAAAAACAGAACCGGATGCTGGAGATCCTGCAGTTTAAGCTCGACATTTTATGGTCGATGCTCGACGCCATGACCATGGCCTATGCCCTGCAGCGCCCGCCCTATCATACGGTCACCGACAAGGCGGCCTGGCACACGACCCGACTGGTGTAACCATGCAAAAAACCTCCATCGTCGCCTTTCGTCGCGGCTACCGCCTGCAGTGGGAAGCCGCCCAGGAGAGCCATGTGATCCTCTATCCGGAGGGAATGGCCAAACTCAATGAGACCGCCGCGGCGATCCTCGAGCTGGTGGACGGCCGGCGCGACGTCGCGGCGATTATCGCCATGCTCAACGACCGCTTCCCGGAAGCCGGGGGCGTTGATAACGACGTCATCGAGTTCCTGCAGATAGCCTGTCAACAGAAGTGGATCACCTGCCGTGAGCCAGCATAAACCCGCCGTCAATCCGCCGCTGTGGCTGCTGGCGGAGCTAACCTATCGCTGCCCGCTGCAGTGCCCCTACTGTTCGAATCCGCTGGACTTCGCCCAACAGGAAAAAGAGCTGACCACCGAACAATGGATCGAGGTCTTTCGCCAGGCGCGGGCGATGGGCAGCGTACAGCTGGGCTTTTCCGGCGGCGAACCGCTGACCCGTAAGGATCTGCCGGAGCTGATCCGCGCCGCGCGCGACCTCGGGTTTTATACCAACCTGATCACCTCCGGGATAGGGCTGACGGAGAGCAAACTCGACGCCTTCAGCGAGGCCGGGCTGGACCATATCCAGATTAGCTTCCAGGCCAGCGATGAAGTGCTCAACGCCGCGCTGGCCGGTAACAAAAAAGCCTTCCAGCAGAAGCTGGCGATGGCCAGAGCGGTGAAAGCGCGCGACTATCCGATGGTGCTCAACTTCGTTCTGCACCGGCACAACATCGATCAGCTGGATAAAATTATCGCGCTGTGCATTGAGCTGGAAGCGGATGACGTTGAGCTAGCCACCTGCCAGTTCTACGGTTGGGCGTTCCTCAATCGCGAGGGGCTACTGCCGACCCGGGAGCAGATCGCCCGCGCCGAGCAGGTGGTCGCCGACTACCGGCAGAAAATGGCCGCCAGCGGCAACCTCACCAACCTGCTGTTTGTCACCCCGGACTATTACGAAGAGCGGCCGAAAGGCTGCATGGGCGGCTGGGGATCGATTTTCCTCAGCGTCACCCCGGAAGGCACCGCCCTGCCTTGCCACAGCGCGCGCCAGCTGCCGGTGGCGTTTCCGTCGGTGCTGGAGCAGAGTCTGGAGTCGATCTGGTATGACTCGTTCGGCTTCAATCGTTACCGCGGGTATGACTGGATGCCGGAGCCGTGCCGCTCCTGTGATGAAAAAGAGAATGACTTCGGCGGCTGCCGCTGCCAGGCCTTTATGCTGACCGGCAGCGCCGATAACGCCGACCCGGTGTGCAGTAAATCCCCGCATCATCACAAAATCCTCGACGCCCGTCGCGAAGCGGCCTGCAGCGAGATAAAAGTCAGCCAGCTGCAGTTCCGCAACCGGGCCAGCTCGCAGCTGATCTACAAAACCCGGGACCTGTAATGACGCTGGCGACCCGCACCGTCACGCTGCCGGGCGGCCTGCAGGCCACCCTGGTCCATCAGCCGCAGGCCGAACGCGCGGCGGCCCTGGCGCGGGTCGCCGCCGGCAGCCACCACGAACCCTCGCGCTTCCCCGGGCTGGCGCACCTGCTGGAACACCTGTTGTTTTACGGCGGTGAGCGCTACCGGGATGATGACCGGCTGATGGGCTGGGTGCAGCGCCAGGGCGGAAGCGTGAATGCCACCACCCTGGCCCGCCATAGCGCGTTTTTTTTCGAGGTCGCCGCCGATGGTCTGGCTGACGGTGTCGCGCGTCTACAGGAGATGCTGCAGGCGCCGCGGCTGCTCAGGGAATATATTCAGCGCGAAGTGGCGGTGATTGACGCCGAGTACCGCCTTATCCAGCAGCATGAGCCGTCGCGCCGGGAAGCCGCCGTGCGTCACGCCGCCAACGCGCCCGCGGCGTTTCGCCGCTTTCAGGTAGGCAGCGCCGACGCGCTGGCGGGCGATCTCCCTGCACTGCAGACGGCCTTACGCGATTTTCACCACACCCATTACGTCGCCCGGCGGATGCAGCTCTGGCTGCAGGGGCCGCAGTCGCTGGAGGCGCTCGGCGAGCTGGCGGTCCGTTTCGCCGCCGTGCTTGCCGCAGGCGAGGCTCCGCCGCCGGCGCCGCCGCTGCGCCTGGACGAGACCACTGAACTGCAGCTGGCGGTCGACGCCCAGCCCGCCCTGTGGCGCTGTCCGCTGATCGCCTTAAGTGACAACGTCACCTTACTGCGCGAGTTTTTGCTCGATGAAGCCCCCGGCAGCCTGATGGCCGGGCTGCGCCAGCGTGGTCAGGCGCAAGAGGTAGCGCTGAACTGGCTGTATCAGGATCGGCACCTCGGCTGGCTGGCGCTGGTCTTCGCCAGCGACCAGCCGGAACAGGTCGACCGGCAGATAACCCACTGGCTGCAGGCGCTACAGCGGACGACGCCAGACCAGCAGCAACACTACTATCAGCTCTCCCGGCGCCGTTTTCAGGCGCTGTCGCCCCTCGATCAGCTGCGCCAACGGGCATTCGGCTTTGCCCCCGGCGCGCCGCCCGTCGGGTTCGCCGATTTTTGCGCCGCCCTGCAGGCCGCCCCTACGGTCAGCCTGGCCTGCGAGACCCTTTCCCCAGGGGAGCCTGTTGCCACCCAGGGCTTTAGCCTGCCGCTCAGCCGCTGGCGCCGCCGCCCGGTCACTGCCCCGGCGCTGAAATTCGCTTTTTATCCGCAAGCCGCTGGCGGCCTCGTGGCCGAAAGTCCGGCGCAAGCCGCGCCGCTGCTCCACCTCCCGTTACCGGGAGAGCCGCCGAGGCTCCTGCTCCGACCGCCCTTCTCTTGCTCGCCCACTCAGGCCGAGGGGCTGGCGCGCGGGGAACAGCTGCGCCCGCTGCTCGCCGCGCTGCGCCACGCCGGGGGCCACGGCGAGTGGCATCGCTTCGACGGCAGCTGGCAGCTGCTCCTGCAGTTGCCAGCTGCCGGCCGGCGGCCGGAGGCTATTCTGCAGGCCATCGTGCGGCAGCTCGCGCTCCCGGCCGACCCGCTGACCCCGCCGCCGGAGAGTATTGCTATCCGTCATCTCATGGCCCAGCTCCCCGAACGGTTGGCCACATCAGAGCATCAGGCTGGTTGGCTGGCGGCCCTGGCCGGCGGCAGCGCGGAGGATGCGCGGTGGGTCGCGCGCCAGCTGAGCCTGCTTACCGTCCCGGTCAACCCGCCGGGCAGCCTCCCCGGCCCCTGCCGGCGCGGCGTCAAACGGCTGGCTTTCCCCGGGGGCGATACGGCGCTGCTGGTCTTTATTCCGCTGCCGGATGGCGCCTCGCTGGCGGCTCTGCGGGTGCTGGCGCAGCGCTGCGAACCGCTCTTCTTCCAGCGCCTGCGGGTAGAGCAGCAGATTGGCTATGTGGTGAGCTGCCGCTATCAGCGCGTCGCCGATCGCGACGGGCTGCTGATGGCGCTCCAGTCCCCGGATCGCCGCGCCGTGGAACTGCTGCGCTGTTGCAAAACCTTTCTGCGCCAGCTGCCGCCGCTGGATGAGGCGGCCTTCAGGCCGCTACAGCAGCGCCTGGCCGCACAGGTCCGCGCCCGGACGCCGCCCGAGGCGCAGGCGCTGGTCGCCCTGCGTCAGAAGTATGCTTTACCGGAGCTGACGGCGCAGGCGGCTGACGCGCTGCGCGTCGAAGCGGTCGTCGACCTCGCCCACGAGATGTCCCGCCGGCGTCGCCGCTGGCGGGTGCTATTCACTGCAGGGGATTAATGGCCGGGTGCATCAGGGGGCAGAAAGGCGCTGACGAAGCGCGTGAGAATTGCCGCGGCCTGCGGGCTCTCCTGCACCTCATCGTATAACCGCTGCGGGTCGATGCCCTCTGCCTGCAGCACCGCCTCCCGGTAGCGGATCAGCGCGCGGGCAATCGGCGCGGTGAACTCCGGGTGAAACTGCGTGGAGACCGCGTGCGGCCCGTAGCGCACGATCTGGTGGGGGTCGTGAGCGGACGCGGCCAGCACCGTGGCCCCCTCCGGCAGGCGGGTAATGGTTTGCATATGGCTCAAATGCGCGGGAAAGGCGGCCGGCAGGTCCTGGAGCAGCGGGTCATCGACACCCCACGGCGATAGCGAAACGGTTTGGCTGCCGCTTTCCCGTCCGGCTGGATGATACGCCACCTCGCCACCCAGGGCATGAGCCATCAGCTGATGGCCATAGCAAACGCCGAACAGCGGCATGCCGATAGCCACCGCCTGACGGATCCAGTCGGCGGTCCGTTCGCTCCACGCCAGGCGGTCGGAAACCATCGCCCAGGAGCCGGTCAGCACCGCCACCGTCTGGCGATCCGGCGCCGGCAGCGGCTCGTCCTCAAACACCCGTACCGCGGTGAGCTGCGCCTGCCATGGCGCCAGCAGCGTGCGGAACCAGCGCGGCAGATCGCCATGCTCCTCGCGAATGGCTGCCGGGGGCGTCCCGGTCTGAACCAGCAATAATCGCTTACGTGTCACCCTTCCTCCTCACTCGTCATGTTCCTTAAAAATACTATGCCGCCGGGAAGATAAGGGGACAAATAACCAATTTCTATGAACGATGCGCCTGCGGAATAAGTCCTGCCGCTTACTGGGCGTCCGCGCTCTCCCGCTGCGGCACGTCGGCGGCCGCCGCCGGCGCCTGCTGCGGGACAAAAATATGGTCCAGGATGGCGCGCGCCGTCGGTCCGGCCACCACCCCGTCCCCGCCGCCGTTCTCCAGGATCAGCGCCATCGCCACCTTCGGATGCTGATAAGGGGCAAAGAGGGTATAGAAAATGTGGTCGCGCAGACGCACCGGGATCATTTTGGCGTTATAGGTCTGGTTTTGCTTCAGACTGAACACCTGCGAGGTCCCGGACTTTGCCGCGATCTGATACGGCGCGGTATGGAACAGTTTATAGCCGGTGCCGTTGGGCAGATTCGCCATCCCATACATGCCGTTGCGCACAATGCCCCAGTACGGGGATTTCGGATCGCCGACCTGCGGCAGGTTCGCCGGCTGCTGATAACGTTCCACATGATTGCCCTGCTTCATCGAATAGAGCAGATGCGGATCCTGCACCTTGCCGTTGTTCAGCAGCGTGGTGAGCGCTTTCACCATCTGGATGGGAGTGGCGATCCAGTATCCCTGGCCGATGCCGACGGAGATGGTATCCCCCTGATACCAGTGCTTTTTATGCACCCGCTGCTTCCACGCCCGGCTCGGCAGCACCCCGGCATACTCCTCATTGAGATCGATGCCGGTAGACTGGCCGTAGCCGAACTTGCTCAGCCACTCATGGATCCGGTCGATACCCATCTCGAAGGCAACCTGGTAGAAAAAGGTGTCTGCGGACTCTTCAATGGCTTTGGTGACGTTGAGCATGCCGTGGCCGGTTTTCAGCCAGTCGCGATAGCGGCGTTGCGTGCCCGGCAGCGTCCACGTCGGCGCCCCGAAGAAGGTGGTATTCGGCGTGATCACGCCCGCGGAGAGCGCCGAGAGCGCCATATAGGGCTTCACCGTCGAGGCCGGGGGATACAGCCCCTGGGTGACACGGTTGATTAAGGGTCGGTCGGGGTTATCCAGCAGCGATTTATAGGCCTGATAGCCGATGCCTTTGACGAACGGGTTAGGATCGTAGCTGGGGCTGGAGACCATCGCCAGTACCCCGCCATCACGAGGATCGACCACCACCACCGCCGCGCGCTGCCCCTTCAGCACCGACTCAATATACTGCTGCAGGTGCAGGTCAAGGGTCAGGTAGAGGTTTTTCCCGGCCACCGGCGGTACCTCTTTCAGCAGACGTACCACCCGACCGTGGTTATCCACCTCCACCTCCTGGTAGCCGGTGGTGCCGTGGAGCGCTTTTTCGTAATAGCCTTCGATCCCCTGCTTGCCGATATTGTGGTCGGCAGCATAGTTCTCCTCTTCACCGTCTTTCGCCAGCCGCTGCAGGTCGCTGTCGTTGATTTTCGACACATAGCCCACCACGTGCGCCAGCTCTGCGCCGTAGGGGTATTCACGCTGCTGGTAGCTCTCCACCGTCACCCCGGGGAAACGGAATTCGTTGACCGCGAAGCGGGCCACCTCCACGTCGCTGAGGTCGGACTTGAGGGTAACCGCTTTATAGCGGCTGCTGTGGTGCATATCGTCGCGGAAACTGGCGATGTCATCCGGCGTCAGGTCGACAATCGGCGTCAGGCTTTGCAGCAGCGCGGCCATATCGGGAATTTTGCTCGGGATCACCTGCAGGCGATACAGGGTAATATTCTGTACCAGCGGAATGCCGTTGCGATCGAATATCAGCCCGCGGCTGGGGGCGATGGGCAGCATTTTGATATCGTTTTGGTTGGAGCGGGTCTGGTAGAAATCGTGCTGCTCCACCTGCAGATGGTAGAGGTTGAAAATCAGCACGCCAAAGCAGACCACCACCAGCAGAAAGGCGATTGCGGCCCGGCGGATAAACAGCATCTCTTCCGTGGAGTGGTCGCGAATTTCATCTCTCAAAAGGGGCATTAGCGGTACATCACCTGGATCACGGGAAAAACCAACGGCGTAACGGCCGGGAAGCATAGCCTTATCGCGGCGTTAGCCCTACTGAAAGGTTGCTAATGATCTGGCAGAAATGTTTCAGCATGTTAGAGCGTGGAGAGCCTTGCGCAGTGGGAGAAAGGCATCAGGGCGCGAGGTTGGCCAGCGACAGGTCTCGCTGGCTCCCCTTTCCCCGGTAAACCCGGTTATTTTCTGGCCTCAAAAGCGATCTTAACCGCCATACCGGCCAGTACCGTCGCCATCAGCCAGCGTTGAAATTGTTGCCAGCCCGGCCGCCGACCAAGAAAAAGCGCCACCTGCCCGGCCAGCAAGATAATCAGGCCGTTCACCGCCACGCTGATTAATACCTGGGTACAGCCTAATATCAACGACTGGCTGAGCACGCTGCCGAGTCCGGGGGTGATAAATTGCGGCAGCAGGGACAAATACAGGATGGCAACTTTGGGGTTCGCCAGGCTGGTGATAAATCCCATCAGAAACAGCTTACGTCCACTGTCCGCGGGTAAATCGCGCACCGCGAATATCGGCCGCCCTCCCGGTTTAATCGCCTGCCACGCCAGATAGAGCAAATAAGCGACCCCGCACAAACGCAATGCATCGTAGGCGTAAGGGACCGCGAAAACCAACGCGGTAATGCCGAAAGCGGCACACAACATATAGAAGAAAAAACCCACGGCCACCCCGGCAAGGGAGATAAAGCCAGCGCGTTTTCCCTGGCAAATCGAACGCGAAGTGAGATACATCATATTGGGGCCAGGGGTTAACACTAACCCCAGCGCCACCGCGGCAAAGGCCATTAAAGAAGCTAATTCAGGCATAACTTATCTCCAGATAGCGGTAATGCCCAGGCGCGCGGCGACGTTGACCATGCTCCCCAACAGTATTCTGTCTTTAGCGCCAGTCACATGGTGTCTAAGTATTAGCTTATTCTGCGTTTGCCAACAACCCCTGCGTCGGGCATTCGTTACGCTCGCGCAGCGGAAAACCCTCATCCTTTTCTCATAGTAAAATTGTCATATCTCAAACAATTAGCATTCCTTCTACCCGTTTGACACAGATCGTTTCCTTTGCCGTCTCGTTACGACTATGGTTAATGATGAGGTTTATTTTTTACCCCTGGATCCGCCAGGGCATATAAGAGGGTGTTTCGCCCTTCGTTGAACGGAATTAGCTATTAAATCCGTAGACTCATTCAAATATCGCTTATTGGTAGCAGTGTATATCGTAACGGCATTCACAAAAGCAAACGGAGCCTGATATGAGCACGTCTAACGACCCATCCAACAACGCATCCGCCGGAAAGTGCCCTTTCCACGCCGAGACGCCCAAGCAGAGCGCCGGCAGCGGCACCGGCAACCGCGACTGGTGGCCTAACCAGCTGCGTGTCGATCTGCTGAACCAGCACTCCAGTCGTTCCAACCCGTTGGGTGAGGATTTTAACTACAGGGAAGAGTTTAAAAAGCTCGATTACTCCGCGCTGAAGGCTGACCTCAGAGCACTGCTGACCGATTCGCAAGAGTGGTGGCCGGCAGACTGGGGCAGCTATATCGGTCTGTTTATTCGTATGGCCTGGCACGGCGCCGGCACCTACCGCACCGTTGACGGTCGCGGCGGCGCGGGTCGTGGACAGCAGCGCTTTGCGCCGCTGAACTCCTGGCCTGACAACGTCAGCCTCGATAAAGCCCGCCGTCTGCTGTGGCCGGTGAAACAGAAATATGGCCAGAAAATCTCCTGGGCCGATCTTTACATGCTGGCGGGTAACGTTGCGCTGGAAAACGCCGGCTTCCGCACCTTTGGCTTTGGCGCCGGTCGTGAAGATGTCTGGGAACCGGATCTGGACGTCGACTGGGGCGATGAGAAAGAGTGGCTGGCCCACCGTCACCCGGAAAGCCTGGCGAAACAGGCCATCGGCGCCACCGAAATGGGGCTGATCTACGTTAACCCGGAAGGCCCTAACGCCAGCGGCGAGCCGCTGTCCGCCGCGGCGGCCATTCGCGCCACCTTCGGCAATATGGCGATGGACGATGAAGAGATTGTCGCGCTGATCGCCGGAGGCCACACCCTGGGTAAAACCCACGGCGCAGCCGAGACCAGCCACGTCGGCGCCGAGCCGGAAGCCGCCCCGCTGGAAGCCCAGGGTCTGGGCTGGCACTCCAGCTACGGCAGCGGCGCAGGCGCGGATGCCATCACCTCCGGTCTGGAAGTGGTCTGGACGCAGACGCCTACCCAGTGGAGCAACTACTTTTTCGAGAACCTGTTCAAATACGAATGGGTGCAGACCCGCAGCCCGGCGGGCGCTATCCAGTTCGAAGCCAAAGACGCGCCGGAAATTATCCCGGATCCGTTTAACCCGGGTAAAAAGCGCAAACCGACCATGCTGGTCACCGACCTGACCCTGCGCTTCGACCCGGAGTTTGAGAAGATCTCCCGTCGCTTCCTCAACGATCCGCAGGCCTTTAACGAGGCGTTCGCCCGGGCGTGGTTCAAGCTGACCCACCGCGATATGGGGCCGAAATCCCGTTACCTCGGACCGGAAGTGCCGAAAGAAGATCTCATTTGGCAGGATCCGCTGCCGGCGGCGACCCATCAGCCGAGCGCGGACGACATCGCCAGCCTGAAAACCGCCATCGCTGGCGCCGGCCTGTCGGTGAGTGAGCTGGTGTCGGTCGCCTGGGCCTCCGCCTCCACCTTCCGCGGCGGTGATAAGCGCGGCGGCGCCAACGGCGCGCGTCTGGCGCTGGCCCCGCAGAAAGACTGGCCGGTCAATGCTATCGCCAGTCGGGTGCTGCCGACCCTGCAGGCGATCCAACGCGCCTCCGGCAAAGCGTCGCTGGCCGATATCATCGTGCTGGCTGGCGTGGTCGGCGTGGAGCAGGCTGCGGCGGCGGCCGGCGTCAGCGTCAACGTGCCGTTTACTCCAGGCCGCGTCGACGCCCTGCCTGAGCAGACCGACGTCGAGTCGTTTGACCTGCTGCAGCCGCTGGCGGATGGCTTCCGCAACTACCGTCGCATCGAGGGCGGTGTGTCGACGGAAACGCTGCTGATCGATAAAGCGCAGCAGCTGACCTTAACCGCTCCGGAGATGACGGTTCTGGTGGGTGGACTGCGCGTGCTGGGCGCCAACTACGACGGCAGCAAACACGGGGTGTTTACCGACCGCGTCGGCGTGCTCAGCAATGACTTCTTCGTCAACCTGCTGGATATGGCCACCGTCTGGAAAGCGGCCGATGATCGGGCGGAGCTGTTTACCGGCAGCGACCGTAAAACCGGCGAAGCGAAGTACAGCGCCACCCGCGTGGATCTGGTGTTTGGCTCCAACTCGGTCCTGCGCGCGCTGGCGGAAGTCTACGCCTGCGCCGACGGGCAGCAGAAGCTGGTGCATGACTTTGTCGCCGCCTGGACCAAGGTCATGAACCTCGACCGTTTCGACCTGTGATCCCCTCGCCCTGGCACCCGCCGGGGCGTTTTTTTATACCGCCCGCGGCAGCTGTTGCAGGCGGCTCCGCGTTCGCTGAATATCCTCCAGTTCCACCCCGGCCACCAGCGTCTCCAGGTCGCAGCGGGTCACCAGCAGCAGGCGGATCTGCTTTTCATACAGCACATCAATCACGTTGATAAAGCGCTGCTGGGCCGCCGGCCCTACCGTGGCCAGCGGCGGCACCTCGTCCAGCAACCAGACGGCATAACGTTCGCTGAGCGACAGATAGTCCATCACCGCCGTGGCGGCCTGGCAGAGCTGGGCAAAAGAGAAATGGAGCAAGTCGGGTGACGCCGCGGCCGCCTGCAGCGTGCGATAGCCTACCGCCAGCGGAACCGGTTCGGCAGGCAGCGAGGGCAGATCGTACAGCTGACGCTGTTGTTCGCTCGGGTTAACCCATAGCCGCCCGCTGCAGAAGGCGTTATCCTGGCTCAGGTGCCGTTCGCGATAATCCTCCTCGCCGTTAAGCGCGACGACCGCCAGATGGGCGCGGATCAGCGCGATCGACGGTAAAAAGCGATCGTGATACAGCGGATTAGGCAGCAGCATCTCCGGCGGGTAGTTAGAGGTTGCCAGCAGCACGATGCCCCGTTGAAAAAGGTGTTCCAGCAGCGCCTTCATCAGCATGGCGTCGCCGGGGTCGTGAAGATGAAATTCGTCAAAGCACAGCAGGCGGCAGCCGGAGGTCATCTGCATCATCACCGCCTGCAGGCCGGGCGCGCCGGGGGCATTCAGCCGCTGATGCAGTTCGCGGAAGAAGTGATGAAAATGGACCCGACGCCTGGCGGCGAGCGGCAGGCTGGCAAAAAAGTGGTCGAGAATAAAGCTTTTCCCTCGCCCGGTGCGTCCCCAAACGTACAGTCCCTGCGGCGTGCCGGGCGCGGACAACAGCTGCTGGCCCAGGGCGTCGAGGCGGGCGATGAGCGACAGCTGATCGTCGTCCAGCGTCAGACGGGCACGCGCCGCCTGCTCGGCCATCACGCGGGTAAAGCGAAAATCAGCCATCGTCATAGTCTGGCCAGATCCCGACGACACACATCCATTATTTAACATTCTTATAACCTCCGGCAGGAGGCCATTCTAGCCGCTTTCCCGCGGCTTGGCGAATCGCGCGGCGAGCGGCCATGTCTGCTGCCCCGCCGCCTGTCTCTACGCTTCTCCGACGCGCCAGTGTACCGAGGTGACGTTCTGCTGGCCGGCCACCTGCGCCATAATCTGCGCCAGCGTTTTGTGATGCTGCTTATGGCTAATCAGCTCCGCGCAAATCTCCAGCTGATCCTCCGTATCTGCCGCCGCCGACTGCAGCCCCTGCAGGGTGAACCTCTGCTGCTGAGCAATATTCAGCAGCAGCTGACGCACGGCCTTTTCATGCTCGCGCAAACAGGTGACGCGTAAGATATAGCGTTTTTCTTCGTCACCGGCGCCCGGCAAGGCATGAATACGCTGCGCCGCTTCGCGGAGCAGGATATTGGCGCACAGAATAATCAGCGTCGCCGCCGTCGCGTTCCAGAACTGCCCCAGGCCGCAAAGGACACCGATACCGGCCGAGCACCACAGGGTGGCGGCGGTATTGAGGCCGCGAACGTTCATGCCATCGCGCATAATCACTCCCGCCCCCAGGAAGCCGATACCGGAGACGATCTGCGCCGCAATGCGCCCCGGGCTGTCCGGCGAGGCCGACATCGCGCTAAGAATAAACACCGCCGCGCCGGTGGCCACCAGCGCATTGGTCCGCAAACCGGCCATACGTTGCCGCCATTGTCTTTCCGCGCCGATCAGCGCTCCCAGCAGCATTGCCGCGAGTAAATGTGTCATATAAGGAAATACCATCGCGCCTTCCTCCAGATAACAGAAAGCAATAAAAATGTATTGATGTCGCGCTCAGCCGCGCCGGGCAATTAGCGGGCGGGTGATGGTGGAGGAAATAAGCTGGTGGGAAACAGAAACATAACGATGCCTCTCGCATTCGGTCGCGAATCACTACATTCAGGGAGGCAATCCGGTAATCAAAGATTGCTGCCCGCCGGTTCGGCAAGCAGCGAAAATAGTCGCGTTAACTTGCCGGAGAATAACAATAAGGATGACTGTCCAACGCATGACTCCTGTATGAAAGTGGGCACATTATAGCCCGGCGCAATAGCGGGTAAAGCGGGAAAACGCCGCCAGTGAGGATTCGTTTACTCTGTCTGGCCCTGGGCCTGGCCCTGCGCAGCGCGACATCGCCTGGCGGAGAACATTGCCCCCCACGGTGATTTACTTCAATTCTTCCCTCAGCGTGCGGCGAAAACCAGCATGAATATCATCTTTTACCCTGCATGGCGCGATCTTGCGCTAAAGATTGCCGTTAACGCTAAAGATTAAAAATTTAAAACTATTAACAATCACTTAACATTAGCAAGCAAACCATTCTTCCTGAGGAACACAACACCATGTCTACCACCCAGGTTCTCGGCGAATCGCCCTATGCTTCGCCAGGACAACCGCACGCCAGCTTAACCGGACGCATTGACGCGCTGCCCGCCTCCTTCGGGTTATGGTCGTTTATCACCCTACTCTCCCTCGGCGGCTTCTTTGAGCTCTACGATTTGTTCCAGACCGGGTACATCAGCGCGGGCCTGCTGGCGGAGGGTATTTTCCACACCGGCGCGGCGGGGATCTTTGGCATCGCCGATCAGGCGGCCTTTGCTTCCGCCACCTTTATGGGGCTGTTTATCGGCGCGAGCCTGCTGGCGCCGCTGGCGGACAAGCTGGGGCGCCGCCTGACCTTTATGGTGGCGCTCGCCTGGTACGGCTTTTTCTCGCTGCTGATGGCGACCCAGAGCAGTGCGGAAGGAGTGATCTTCTTCCGCTTTCTGGTGGGAATCGGCCTCGGCATTGAGCTGGTGACCATTGACACCTACCTCAGCGAATGGGTACCTACCCACCTGCGCAATAAAGCCTTCGCCTTTGCCTTCTTTATTCAGTTCTTGTCGGTTCCGGCGGTAGCGCTGATGTCCTGGATATTGGTGCCAACCACCCTCTTCGGCCTCAGCGGCTGGCGCTGGGTGATCATCTTCGGTGCGCTGTTCTCGCTGGCGATCTGGTTTATCCGCAAAAAGCTGCCGGAGTCAGCCCGCTGGCTGGAAAGCAAAGGGCGGCATGATGAGGCGCATGCGGTGATGTGCGCGATGGAAGCCCGCTGCGGCCTGACGCCGTCGCCGAAGCATGTGCAGGCGGCACAGAGCGTCGTCAAACGCGGCACCTTCGGCGAAATCTGGGCGCCGCAGTACCGGCAGCGAACCCTGATGCTGATGGTGATGAATTTCTTCCAGGCGATCGGTTTCTTCGGCTTTGGCAACTGGCTGCCAGCGCTGCTTTCCGGTCAGGGGGCCAGTATCACCCACAGTCTGCTGTACGCCTTCTTTATCACCCTCGCCTATCCGCTGGGCTGCCTGTTCTGCACCCGCTTCGTGCATCGCTTTGAGAACAAGTGGCAGATCGTACTCTCCGCGCTGATGACCGTCATCTTCGGCACCCTGTTTGCCCTGCAGAACAGTCCTATCCTGCTGGTGATCTGCGGGTTTATGATCACCTGGTCCAACGCCTGGCTGACCATCAGCTACCACGCCTACCAGGCCGAGGTCTTCCCGACCCATATTCGCGCCCGCGCCGTCGGCTTCTGCTACTCGTTCAGCCGGCTCTCGACCGCGGTGACCAGCATCCTGATCGGCATTATTCTGCAATATGCCGGCACGCCGGGGGTGATTAGCTTTATCGTCGTCAGTATGCTGATGGTGATGCTGTCGGTGGGGATCTTCGGCCCGAGAACCCGGGGCATTCGACTGGAGAATATCTGAGGCTGTCGCCGCCGCACCTCCGGCGGCGACATATCTTACCTGGCGCGATGCTGCAGCTGACGCTGAACCTCAATCAGTTCCGCGATCAACTCCCGTGCGAGCATGGCGGTCATAATATGATCCTGAGCATGTACAAGAATAAGATTAACCGGCACCTTGCCGCAGCCCTCATCCATACCGATAAGCATGGTTTGTACATCATGCGCGCGTTTTGCGGCATCAGCAGCGCCCTCCATCAGGTTATCAACGTCATGCCATGCCCCTTTTCTGGCGGCCTGCAGCGCCTGCATTGCCAGACTGCGGGATTCACCGGCGTTGATGATAAGTTCCATGACGGTTGCTTCCATATCCATACGGTTTCCCTACTTGTTGAGTGAACGTTCATCAAGCAGCGCCAGCGCCGCATCAAGAATTTTATCGCCACGCATCATGCCGTAATCCATGCTATCGATAATGGCGACTTTCTTGCCCACCGCAGTGGCTTTTTTATTAAATTCTTCGAATTTATATTTAATTTGCGGTCCTAAAAGACAGCAATCGTAATTTGGCAACGTGCGGTCAAAATCATCCATTGAAACAGCAATAATATCGACGGCAATCCCTTTCGCCGCGGCCGCTTGCTTCATTTTATTCATTACCATGCTGGTTGACATGCCGGCAGCGCAGCATAAAAATATTTTTTTCATCTTATTGACCTGATCCTATAACGTATTATTGATGCTTACCTTTGAGATTTTTATCTAAAAAATTAATGATAATTTTCGATACTTCAGGCTGATACCACATTAAACCTGCGTGGTCCGCCCCTTGCACCACATAATGAGTTGACGGTATTTTTTTAGCCACCAGCGCCTCGTGTAAAAGCGTTGACTGGCTGGGTGAGACCACATTGTCGGCATCGCCGTTCATTAGCAGAAAAGGCGGCGTTTTATCCGAAATCCAGGTAATGGGATTAGCCCGTTTGGCCTTTTCGGGATAGGCGGAGATAGCGCCACCACCTTGCCAGGGAATACCATTAACCAGCATCGCCTCAGGAATGGCCGGTGACTGATGCGCTTTTTGAATATCCGCGGAAAAGTCAGCGCCGACTTTCGTCAGATCAGACAGGCCATAGAGATCAACCACCGCCTGCACATCGCTACTTTGATTTGAATATTCTCCCTGATCAAATTCCTTATGGCCACTGGTGGTGCCCACCATGGCGGCTAAATACCCTCCCGCCGACTCGCCCATCACAGCGATATGGTTAGGATCAATGCCTAATTTTTCGGCATTGGCGCGTAGAAATCTGACCGCCGTTTTCGCATCCTCAACCATTCCCGGGAAAGTCACATTGGGTACGACTCGATAGGTAATGCTGGCGACGACGTAACCGGCCCGGGCAATATCCACCCGCTGACCGATAAATTTTGATTTGGGCGTATCGAGAAAGCCGCCGCCGGTAATAAATACTACGGCAGGTAATGGTTTATCAGCATAAGGCTTGAGCAAATCCATCGATAACTGGAGCGGTCGCCCCATGATATTTTGCGTAAATGAATAGGCAATATCAGGCACCATCTCAACGGCCAGAGCGCTGGATTTAATAATAATCGTTTTGCTGTCTGCTAATGGTGTTTGCGCAAAAGCAGGCGGAATAATAAGCATCATCAGCATAGCAGCGACGTGTTTGTTCATAGAGTAATATCCTGTAGTGATGTAGTAATGTTTTAGAACCAGACTGGCTTTGTTGAATAAATCGAACTTTTGCTAAGTTGAAGGATCAGATCACGCATCTTCCCGACAACGCAGACCGTTCCGTGGCAAAGCAAAAGTTCAAAATCACCAACTGG
>NZ_JCAXWU010000017.1:0-99479 GCF_059759695.1 Klebsiella sp. M041 | reverse complement strand
CCCATGTGAGAGTAGGGAACTGCCAGGCATCAAATAAAGCAGAAAGCTCAGTCGAAAGACTGAGCTTTTTGTTTTTGCGTTTAAAAAGAACCCCGTCCCGAAAGGTGCGGGTTTTTTGCTGTGTGGTGTATGCTTCCCCCGGTGGCGCTGCGCTTACCGGGGCTACGGATCCGACATGGGGCTACGCCCCTGTGGCGCGGACAAGCTATGCAGCACTGACTCAGGGTGAAGTTCTGCTACTGCTTCGCTAACCAGCCGACAATAAATGTCGCAATCTGCGGAATATTATTTAAATCCAACAGCGGAAGTGAGGTCGCGATCGATACATCGCTGGCCACGGCGATGGTATGATCATCCATCGTTAACTCTTCCACACGATGGCCGCTGTTTTGCCGAAAAAGCAGGATCTTAGGCACTGCTTCATGCTTGAAACCCTCGACCAAAACAAGGTCCAGTCTGCTGGCATCCATTCGACTGACCAGCCATGTGAGATCTAATTCCGGCTTCTCGGGTGTTTCGGTCATCAGCGCCCACCGCTGTTCGCTGGCGACAATGGTTTGCGCAGCGCCCGCCTTGCGCAATTCATAGCTATCTTTGCCCGGCTTATCCACGTCCATATCATGATGGGTATGCTTGATCAGACCAGGGCGTAATCCTTGAGCGCACAGCTCAGGAATGAGACGCTTTAATAATGTCGTTTTCCCTGTACCGCTCCAGGCGGCAATCGCTAATAGCGGGATCATGATGGCTCCTGCATACGTTGCAAATCCTCGAGCGTATTCACATTCATAAAAGCCGATTTTACCTCGCTGAAGCTAACCGGATGGCCGCCCATCTGGCGCATGAACACCATTACCCGGCGTTCGCCGCTGGCAAGATAGGCCTCCAGATGCGGAATAATTTGACGATGCGCCAGCGCAACGGCGGGATGATCCCGTTCGCCGTCATGGGCCCAAACCACCGGCGCAGCGCTTTTTTGCTGGATAAAGCGCTCAACTAAAAATGACGGAATGAAGGGCGTGTCGCAGGGGCAAAAAACAAACCATGGACTCGCGACCTGCTGCATCACGGCAAGCATACCGGCTAAAGGACCCGGGTACCCCGCCTGCGTATCACGAAACACCGGATATCCACTGGCTTGCCACTGCGTAAGGTGACGGTTGGCGCTAATCACTAACTCATCTACCTGCGGAGCTAATGCCTCCGCGACGTGTCGCCAGAGAGGACGTCCATTGAGCAACTGTAATCCTTTATCAATGCCGCCCATTCGCGTGGCCCTGCCGCCCGCCAGCACGACGCCGGTTATCGCCTCGCTTTGCATATGAATATCGCCTCTTTCATTGTGGGATTGACCCTGTTAACTTGTCCCTATCAAGAGTAAGGAGCATGACCATGAAATGTAAACGTCTGAATGAAGTAATTGAACTCCTCCAGCCCGCCTGGCAGAAAGAGCCTGAACTATACCTGATGCAATTTTTGCAGAAGCTGGCGAAAGAGGCCGGCTATGATGGCGAACTGAGCGATCTTTCCGACGATATTCTGATCTATCACCTGAAGATGCGTGACTCTTCAAAAGATGCTGTCATCCCGGGTATTCAGAAGGATTATGAAGAGGACTTTAAAACCGCGCTGTTGCGCGCCCGCGGCGTAATAAAAGAGTAAAAGGTTGTAAGCGCTGCCGCGTAAAGCGCAATGAGATGATATCCTGAACTATTCGTACGATTATCGGATGTCAGGATGCACGATAAGGCTTTTACTTTTCAGACGCTTCGCCCGGATACCATTATCGATGGATTATTCGATCTGGGTATGCGGGTGGACTCCGGTCTTACCCCGCTGAACAGCTATGAGAACCGCGTTTATCAGTTCCAGGACGAAGAGCGTCATCGCTATGTGGTGAAGTTCTATCGTCCTGAGCGCTGGTCGGCAGCGCAGATCCTTGAAGAACACCAGTTTGCGCTTCAGCTTGTAGAAGATGAAGTGCCCGTTGCTGCGCCGCTGTTATTTAACGACAGTACGCTTCATCAGCATCAGGGATTTTATTTTGCCGTTTTCCCAAGCCTTGGCGGCCGACAGTTCGAGGCGGATAACCTTGATCAGATGGAGTGGGTTGGCCGTTATCTTGGGCGCCTGCACCAGACCGGGCGCAAACAGCGCTTTTCTGCGCGTCCGGAGATTGGCGTGCAGGAGTATCTGCTGGAACCGCGCCAGGTATTTGAACAGTCGACGCTTATCCCCTCAGGCCTGAAGGCCGATTTCCTGAAGGCGACCGATAAACTCATCGCTGCCGTCATGACCCAATGGCACGGCGGCGGGACTACTTTGCGCCTGCATGGCGACTGCCATGCAGGCAATATCCTCTGGCGCGATGGGCCGCTGTTTGTTGACTTAGACGATGCGCGAACCGGCCCGGCGATTCAGGATCTGTGGATGCTGCTCAACGGCGATCAGGCTGAACAGCGTATGCAGCTGGAGACCATCGTCGAGGCCTATGAGGAATTCAGCCCCTTTAACAGCGATGAAATCGCGCTTATTGAACCTTTACGCGCCATGCGACTGGTTTATTATCTGGCGTGGTTGCTCAGACGCTGGGACGATCCGGCTTTCCCGGTTAATTTCCCCTGGTTAACCGGGGAGGATTACTGGCGAGGGCAGACGTCTACTTTTCTTGAGCAGGTGAAGGTTCTACAGGAACCCCCGCTTCAGTTAACGCCAATGTATTAATGTGATATATCCAGGAGAGAGTAAATCATGAAAAAAGTTTGGCTGGCGCTGGCTGGTATGATTCTGGCTTTTAGTGCATCCGCTGCCCAGATCACCGACGGCAAGCAGTACATCACCCTTGATAAGCCGGTTGCTGGCGAGCCACAGGTGCTTGAGTTCTTTTCATTCTACTGCCCGCACTGCTATCAGTTTGAAGAAGTGCTGCATGTCTCTGACAGCGTGCGCCAGAAACTGCCAGAAGGCACCAAAATGACCAAATACCACGTCGAGTTCCTTGGGCCGCTGGGCAAGGAGCTGACGCAGGCATGGGCTGTTGCCATCGCGCTGGGCGTTGAAGATAAAATTACGGCGCCGATGTTCGAAGCGGTGCAGAAAAACCAGACCGTGCAGAGCCTGGCTGACATTCGTAAAGTGTTCGTCGACGCTGGCGTGAAAGGGGAAGACTACGATGCCGCATGGAACAGCTTCGTGGTGAAATCTCTGGTCGCTCAGCAGGAGAAAGCGGCAGCCGATCTGCAGCTGCAGGGGGTACCGGCTATGTACGTCAATGGTAAGTACCAGCTGAACCCGCAGGGGATGGACACCAGCAATATGGATGTCTTCGTCGCTCAGTATGCGGATACCGTGAAGCAGCTGGTTGAGAAGAAATAAAAAAAACGCCGGTCACTGACCGGCGTTACTCTATCTGCTTTACCGTGGCGTCCTTTCTTTGTCCCGCATGATGTCAGTTAACTGACGGTCTTTCTCTTCCCACAGCCCATTCAGCCAGCGCTGGAAGCCACGCTTAAAGTTCTTATCGTTGACGTAATCGCCGTGTAGCTCCTCGCCAATCGGTACCAGATTGATACGAACCACAATGCGCGTCAGTCGGCCGCTTAACATGTCGTAAAACGGCCTTGCATTATTTTCCGGGTAGCACAGCGTAACGTTCAGCAGTTTATCGAACTGCGAACCGAGAACATTGAGCGCCATGGCAATACCTGCCGCTTTCGGTGGTAAAAGATTGTGGTAAGGGGAGCGCGTCTCGCGCTTTTTTGCGTCGGTAAAACGCGAGCCTTCCACGAAATTGACGATAGTCGTCGGATGTGAGCGGAATTTCTCACATGAACGGCGGGTGGTTTCGACATCTTTACCACGGCGTTCCGGGTGACGAATAAGATAGCTACGCGAATAGCGGCGCATAAAAGGCATATCCAGTGCCCAGCAGGCGAGACCGATGAACGGTACCCACGCCAGCTGTTGTTTAAGAAAGTACTTATTCATCGGAATATGCTTGCGGAACAGTACGCACAGCACCACGATATCTGCCCAGCTGTGGTGGTTGCTGATCAGCAGATACCAGTTCTTTTTGTTCAGGCCTTCCAGACCCTGGACGTCCCATTTTAGCCAGGGATTGAGATGCAACAGCAGCGCCAGCCCTTCGCACCAGCAGTACATCATAAAATTGCAAAAAACGGATATAGAGCGCCATACCGCTGGAATGGGGACCAGCAGTTTAATCAGCCCGGCGACGATGATCGGTACAGAGCAGATAACGGTGACTAAGATGGTTAAGGCGATACTCAGCGGAAGTGTTATCGCAGCGAGTAATCTCGACATAGTTAGTTTATTCAGAAAGTTAGGCTGACAAAGAGCGCCTTTAAGCTGCGCAAGGGGCTGATTTTACCAGAAAACGCGGCAAATGACGGGTCTTACCAGAACAGAAAAAAACAAGGATCTTCTATCCACATGGAAGATTAGGTCATCAAATTAATGCCAGGATCGTTGATCTGTTTTTAAGTGATTGATAAATAGTGATTAATACTATTTATTCATTTATTTCCCGGGGCGGATAAGCTGACGTTGTAAAACTATGCACAAAGTTATCCACAAGCTAAGTTGTCGCGCGATCGCGACGATCGTTGAATCTTTTCCGCGAAATGCGGGAAAAATTCAGGATTTCATGCCCGTCTGTGGCATCCTTTATCCATAATCTGATAAACAGGCACGGAAATTATGGTTCAGATCCCAGAAAACCCTCTCATCCTCGTTGACGGCTCCTCCTATCTTTATCGGGCGTATCATGCGTTTCCGCCGCTGACTAACAGCGCAGGGGAGCCCACCGGGGCTATGTACGGCGTACTGAATATGCTGCGCAGTTTGATTCTGCAGTATCAACCGACTCATGCCGTCGTGGTCTTTGATGCGAAAGGGAAAACCTTCCGTGATGAATTGTTCGAACATTACAAATCTCATCGCCCGCCGATGCCGGACGATCTGCGCGCGCAGATTGAGCCGTTGCATAAGATGGTGAAAGCGATGGGGCTGCCGCTGATGGCGGTCCCGGGCGTCGAAGCTGACGATGTGATTGGCACCCTGGCGCGGGAAGCGGAAAGGGCCGGACGTCCGGTGCTGATCAGTACCGGCGATAAAGACATGGCCCAGCTGGTGACGCCGGGGATCACCCTGATCAATACCATGACCAACACTATCCTCGGGCCGGATGAGGTGGTTACCAAATACGGCGTCCCGCCGGAGCTGATTATTGATTTCCTGGCGCTGATGGGCGACTCCTCGGATAACATTCCTGGCGTGCCGGGCGTGGGCGAAAAGACCGCCCAGGCGCTGCTGCAAGGCCTTGGCGGCCTCGATACGCTGTATGCGGAACCGGAGAAAATCGCTGAACTGAGCTTCCGCGGCGCGAAAACGATGGCGGCGAAGCTGGAGCAGAACAAGGAGGTGGCTTATCTCTCTTATCAGCTGGCGACCATCAAAACCGACGTCGAGCTGGAGCTCACTTGTGAAGAGCTTGAGGTGCAGCCGCCGGCTGCAGACGATCTGCTGGCGCTGTTCAGACAGTATGAGTTTAAGCGCTGGAGCACCGACGTTGAAGCCGGGAAATGGCTGCAGGCGAAGGGGGGCAAACCGGCTGCGAAACCTGCAGTGCCTGCAGCAGCGGCAGAAGCCGAAGAAGAGGTTGAAGCCGCTACTGCACTTTCAGCAGAGCACTATGTCACTATCCTTGATGAGGCCACGCTGCTCACCTGGATCGATAAGCTGAAGCAGGCGCCGCTCTTTGCCTTTGATACGGAAACCGACAGCCTGGATAACATCTCCGCCAACATGGTCGGCCTTTCATTCGCTGTTGAGCCGGGCGTGGCCGCCTATGTCCCGGTAGCGCATGATTACCTTGATGCGCCGGACCAGATCCCGCGCGAGCGCGTGCTGGCGCTGCTTAAACCGCTGCTGGAGGATGAGAAGCTGCTCAAGGTTGGGCAAAATCTCAAATACGATCGCGGCATTTTGGCTAATTACGACATTGAGCTGCGCGGGATTGCGTTCGATACCATGCTGGAATCTTACATTCTCGACAGCGTGGCGGGCCGCCACGATATGGACAGTCTTTCCGACCGCTGGCTGAAGCATAAAACGATTACCTTCGAAGAGATCGCTGGCAAGGGTAAGAATCAGCTCACCTTTAACCAGATTGCGCTGGAAGAGGCTGGTCGCTACGCGGCGGAAGACGCCGATGTCACGCTTCAGTTGCATCTGAAAATGTGGCCGAAGCTGCAGCAGCATGAAGGTCCGCTGAATATCTTCCAACACATTGAAATGCCGCTGGTGCCGGTGCTGTCTCGCGTTGAGCGCAATGGCGTTAAAATCGACCCCGCCGTGCTGCATGCGCACTCGCAGGAAATTGCCCAGCGCCTGGTTGAGCTGGAGCAGCGGGCGCATGAGATCGCCGGGGAAGCGTTTAATCTCTCCTCCACCAAACAGCTGCAAACGATCCTGTTTGAAAAACAGGGTATCAAACCGCTGAAGAAGACGCCGGGCGGCGCGCCGTCAACCTCTGAAGAGGTACTGGAAGAGCTGGCGCTCGATTACCCGTTGCCGAAAGTGATTCTGGAGTACCGTGGGCTGGCGAAGCTGAAGTCGACCTATACCGATAAGCTGCCGCTGATGATTAACCCCAAAACGGGCCGCGTGCATACCTCCTATCATCAGGCGGTTACCGCCACTGGCCGTTTGTCGTCTACCGATCCAAACCTGCAAAACATTCCGGTGCGTAACGAAGAAGGGCGCCGTATTCGCCAGGCGTTTATCGCGCCGGAAGATTACGTCATTGTCTCGGCGGACTACTCGCAAATCGAGCTGCGCATTATGGCGCACCTGTCGCGGGATAAAGGCCTGCTGACCGCCTTCGCGGAAGGGAAGGATATTCACCGGGCGACGGCGGCTGAAGTGTTTGGCTTACCGCTGGACAGCGTCAGCAGCGAACAGCGGCGCAGTGCGAAAGCTATCAACTTCGGTCTGATCTATGGCATGAGCGCCTTTGGCCTGGCCCGCCAGCTGAACATCCCGCGTAAAGAAGCGCAGAAGTACATGGATCTTTATTTCGAGCGTTATCCGGGCGTGCTGGAGTATATGGAGCGCACCCGCGCACAGGCGAAGGAGCAAGGTTATGTTGAAACGCTGGATGGCCGTCGACTCTATTTGCCGGATATCAAGTCCAGCAATGGCGCTCGTCGCGCCGGTGCGGAACGTGCGGCGATTAACGCCCCGATGCAGGGGACGGCTGCGGATATCATCAAGCGGGCGATGATTGCCGTTGATGAATGGCTGCGCAGCGAGAAGCCTCGCGTGCGGATGATCATGCAGGTTCACGATGAACTGGTCTTTGAAGTGCATAAAGATGAGCTTGATGCCGTATCGAAAAAGATCCACGAACTGATGGAGAACAGCACTACGCTGGCGGTACCGTTGCTGGTGGAAGTGGGCAGCGGAGAAAACTGGGATCAAGCGCACTAAGTATACAAAGCGCAACGCGATTTTCTGTAAGTAAGCAACATAACTTATAGAGTTTTGTGAGGATCATTTGAATTTGCTATGTAAATAGTGAAAAAAAACTACAAAAAATGCTTTATCCGTGAGCGAAAGAAGAGTAGAGTTATTCGCGTAGGGTACAGAGGTAAGATGTTCTATCTTTCAGACCTTTTACTTCACGTAATCGGATTTGGCTGAATATTTTAGCCGCCCCGGTCATTTATGACCGGGGCGTTTTTTATTGCGCGAAAGAAAAGTGGCAAAGGGACAGGACACGCTTGTGCTTGATTCTGGAGAGGAACCCGGATAAGGCGCGGTACGCTCTTATCCGGCTGTTCGTGACGATTACTCGTCTGCGGCGCGCTCTTCTTCCTGCGGCGGGATTTCGTTAAACCAGCTATCCAGCTTCTGTCGCAGCTTATCCACGCCAGATTTTTTCAGCGAGGAGAAGGGTTCAACCTGGACATCGCCATTGAAGGCCAGTACCGCTTCACGCACCATATTCACTTGCGCTTTACGCGCGCCGCTGGCGAGCTTATCGGCTTTGGTCAGCAGCACCAGCACCTGAATATCGCTTTCTACCGCCCATTGGATCATCTGCTGATCGAGATCTTTAAGCGGGTGGCGAATGTCCATCAGAACCACCAGGCCCTTCAGGCACAGACGTTTTTCCAGATATTCTCCCAGCGCGCGCTGCCACTTGATCTTCATCTCTTCCGGGACTTGCGCATAACCATAGCCGGGCAGGTCGACCAGGCGTTTGCCTTCGGCAACTTCGAACAGGTTAATCAGCTGTGTACGTCCGGGCGTTTTGGAGGTCCGCGCCAGGCTTTTCTGGTTGGTCAGCGTATTCAGTGCGCTGGATTTTCCCGCATTGGAGCGGCCGGCGAATGCCACTTCAATACCAGTATCGGCAGGAAGATGGCGGATATCTGGCGCGCTGGTGACAAAGTGCGTCAGTTGATAATTCCAGTTGGTCAAGACGGTCGTCTCCGTTAAAACAGGCTATGGCAGGGATTATACCTGAACAGCAGAAAAAGGCTGTTTTTACCGCACGCCGGTTCTGTAAGTAAAAACCCTGCACTTTGTGAGACATTGGCTATTCTTCGTATAGGACATGCCTGAGAAAAATAAGGCCAATAAATCATAACCATATGAAACTAAATAAATTATAAAAATAGAGAAATCTGAAAGTAGATTTTTAACGGCCAGACTGGTTGTCGATTTTTGTCAACACGGTAAAGTAATACACAACGGCGAGGATGCTGAAAAGGATGAGGACTCAGGACGAGGGGTCAGGAAGCGCCAGGAGGCGAAGACCACAGGATTGTCAGGATGACACCCGTTTTGGAAACGTTTCAAAGGGAAAAGGAAGAAACAGGGACCGTTGGACGCTAAGGGAAAGACAGGGTAAGTCGTTAGCGAACAGGGAAAGAAGAGCCCGTTAAGGGTGGTCAGTGAGGAAAAAGGCGACAGAGTAATCTGTCGCCTTTTTTCTTTGCTTGCTTTCTGCTAGATTCCGCCTCAATTCTATACTGAATAATACTGTCTGAAGATTACACACCATGAAAAAACCGACATCCGCCACCCGTGGCAAATCCGGCCGCAAGTCGCGTGAAGAGTTAAATCAGGAAGCTCGCGATCGCAAACGGCAGAAGAAACATCGTGGCCACGCGGCAGGAAGTCGCGCGAACGGCGGCGATGCGGCTTCAGCGGGTAAAAAACAGCGCCAGGCGCAAGATCCGCGCGTGGGCAGCAAAAAACCAATCCCGCTGGGCGCGAGCGAAAGCAGCGCTCCAGCTCCCAAGCAGCATAAACCAAAGAGCGAGAAACCTATGCTTTCACCGCAGGCTGAGCTGGAGTTGCTGGAGAATGATGAGCGCCTGGACGCGCTGCTGGAACGTCTGGAAGAGGGCGGTACCCTGAATGCTGAAGAGCAGAGCTGGGTGGATGCCAAACTGGATCGTATTGATGAGCTGATGCAGCAGCTCGGCCTCTCTTACGATGACGAAGATGAAGAAGAGGAAGAGCGTCAGGAAGATATGATGCGTCTGCTGAAGGGTGGAAACTAACATTTGCATCCCATCGGATCCCCGGTACTGCTTATAACCCTTCTGGTTATATGTTATCTGCTGTGGTTATTCGTTAAACTACGACGGTTGTCGCGGCGTCAGAAATGGCTGCGCAACCGGCTCATGACCCGCGGTGCGGTGGGGCCGGGACGGCGTACCCGTCGGCGGCACCATCGGAAGGAGTGAGCATGTCTGAGCAGATAATCGACTGGGATCTGGCCCTGATCCAGAAATATAACTATTCCGGGCCGCGCTATACCTCGTATCCCACCGCGCTGGAGTTTTCACCACAATTCGGCGCGGCGGAATTCGATGCCGCTGTGGCCCGTTACCCACTGCGTCCCCTGTCGCTGTATGTGCATATCCCGTTTTGCCATAAGCTGTGTTATTTCTGCGGCTGCAATAAGATCGTCACCCGCCAGCAGCATAAGGCCGATCAGTATCTCGATCTCCTTGAACAGGAGATCATCCACCGCGCGCCGCTGTTTGCCAACCGTCAGGTTAAGCAACTGCACTGGGGAGGCGGCACGCCGACCTATCTCAATAAGGCGCAAATCAGTCGCCTGATGGATCTGTTGCGTACCCATTTTCATTTCAGCGCCGAAGCCGAGATCTCTATCGAGGTCGATCCGCGTGAAATCGAGCTGGATGTCCTCGATCATTTACGCGCTGAGGGTTTCAACCGCCTGAGTATGGGCGTGCAGGATTTCAATAAAGAGGTTCAGCGTCTGGTTAACCGCGAGCAGGACGAAGCGTTCATCTTTGACTTGCTTCGCCATGCGCGGGAGATTGGATTTACTTCGACCAATATCGACCTCATCTACGGCCTGCCGAAGCAAACGCCGGAGAGCTTTGCCTTCACCCTGCAAAAGGTCGCCGAGCTCAACCCTGACCGCCTGAGCGTGTTTAACTACGCGCATCTGCCCACGCTCTTTGCCGCACAGCGCAAAATTAAAGATGCCGATCTGCCCTCCGCTGAACAGAAGCTGGAGATCCTCCAGGAGACCATCGGCTCGCTGACGGCGGCGGGCTATCAGTTTATCGGCATGGACCACTTCGCGCGTCCTGATGATGAATTAGCGGTCGCGCAACGTCACGGCGTACTGCATCGCAATTTCCAGGGCTACACCACTCAGGGCGATACCGATTTGCTGGGGATGGGCGTGTCTGCGATCAGCATGATTGGCGACAGCTACGCTCAGAACCAAAAAGAGCTGAAGCAGTACTACCAGCAGGTGGCAGAGCAAGGGAACGCCCTGTGGCGCGGGATCGCGTTAACCCGTGACGACTGTTTGCGTCGCGACGTGATTAAGGCGTTGATCTGTAACTTCCGTCTGGATATTGATGCCGTCGAAGCGCAGTGGGCCGTGGATTTTCAGACTTATTTTGCCGAGGACCTGAAACTGCTGGCGCCGCTGGCGCATGACGGGCTGGTGGTGGTGGAGAGTAAGGCTATCCAGGTAACGGCGAAAGGCCGCCTGCTGATCCGCAACATCTGCATGTGCTTTGATGCCTATCTCCGGCAAAAGGCTCGGATGCAGCAGTTCTCACGGGTGATTTAATGTTTTCCCCCTCTCCCGCAGGAGAGGGGGAACAATTAGCTGAACAGCCCGACCAGCGCAGCGCACAGCACGGCAGCGACTGCCGTTTGCGGCGTGTGACTCGCAGCGGCGCCGCTCGATATCATACTCACCAGTGATTCAAACATGATGCTCTCCCCTAATGCCGGGCACGATCATACTCAACTCATCGGAACAGTAAAGTACAAAATAGCAGCACTTTGCGCTGATCGGCTATTTTTCATCACGCCGTTAAACCCTACTCCATACCCAACTCTTTTAGCTTACGCGTCAGGGTATTACGACCCCATCCCAGCAGGCGCGCAGCCTCCTGTTTATGTCCTTGAGTATGACGCAGGGCGGTTGTCAGCAGCGTGCGTTCCATTTCGGGTTGCGCTTCTGAGAGCAGGTTTTGATGACCGGAGCGCAGTGCCCGATCGGCCCACTGACCCAGCAGCGTCGCCCAGCTGTCTGGCTGCATCTGCGTCGGGCTATCAGGAATGGTGGTCTCAAACAGTTCGCTCGGCAGATCCTGCGTCAGCACCTCCTGGCCGGCGGCCATGACGGTGAGCCAGCGACAGGTGTTTTCCAGCTGGCGAACGTTGCCCGGCCACGCCAGGCGGGTCAGCGCTGTCTCCGTTTCCGGATGCAGCTGTTTGGCTTCAACACCTAGCTCGCGGGCGGCAATCTGCAGAAAATGGCGGGCCAGACGAGGAATATCTTCCCGACGCTCGCGCAGCGGCGGCAAATGCACCCGGATCACGTTCAGGCGGTGGAATAAATCTTCACGGAATTTCCCCTCCTGCACCCGCTGCTCCAGATTCTGGTGGGTGGCGGCGATGATCCGCACATCGACCTTCACCGGCGCGTAACCGCCCACGCGATAAAACTGGCCATCCGCCAGAACGCGCAGCAGGCGAGTCTGGACATCCAGCGGCATATCGCCAATTTCATCCAGGAACAGCGTACCGCCGTCAGCCTGTTCAAAGCGACCCTGACGGACGGTATTGGCGCCGGTAAAGGCCCCTTTTTCATGCCCAAACAGTTCCGATTCGATCAGGTCCTTGGGGATCGCCGCCATATTCAGCGCGATAAATGGCGCTTTTGAGCGCGGGCTATGACGATGCAGGGCATGAGCGACAAGCTCTTTACCGGTACCGGATTCGCCATTGATCAGCACGCTGATGGATGAGCGCGACAGACGGCCAATAATGCGAAAGACATCCTGCATGGCCGGCGCCTCGCCAATGATATCGGCGGTGGGGCTGCTTATCGGCGCATTTCGCGGCTGCTGCTGCTCCTGATAGTGGCTAATCGCCCGGTCGACGAGGGCGACGGCTTCATCGATATCAAAAGGTTTGGGCAGATAATCAAACGCGCCTTGTTGATAAGCGCTGACCGCGGCGTCCAGATCGGAATGCGCGGTCATTATGATGACCGGAAGCATTGGATGACGCTGCTTAATCTGTTTGAGCAGCGCCAGGCCATCCATTCCCGGCATACGGATATCTGACAGCAGTACATCCGGGGTTTTGGTGGTGAGGGCATCTAGCACCTCATTGCCGCTTTCGAACGTTGTGCAGCTCAAGCCGGCTCCGGTGAGCGCGCGTTCAAGCACCCAGCGGATGGAGCTATCGTCATCAACGATCCAGGCTATCCCTCGTTGCATAAACACCTCTACTTCCGAATAGGCAGGTATACCGAAAATTCGGTATGACCCGGCCAGCTGGTGAATTCAATTTTGCCGGAGTGCTGATCGATAAGGCTGCGGGCGATAGATAAGCCCAGGCCGGTACCGCCTTCGCGGCCGCTGACCATCGGATAAAACAACGTATCCTGGAGCTGGGGCGGAATACCCGGGCCATTATCTTCGACGTCAATACGGGCGGCGAGGCGATAACGCACCCCGTGCAGCGTCAGCTGGAAAGCGGTCCGGGTACGGAGAACAATTTCGCCCCCTTCCGGCCCCAGCGCCTGCAGCGCATTACGGACGATGTTCAGCAACACCTGTTCAATTTGATCCGGGTCGTGGGGGAGTTCCGGTAGGCTGGGGTCGTAATCACGGATCAACTTCACGTTGTCCGGCAACTCCATCGAGACCAGTTTCACTACCCGTTCGGCGACCTTGTGGATGCTTTCGGTAACGTGCATGCCCGGATGCTGTGGCCCAAGCAGACGATCGACCAGATTTCTCAGCCGGTCGGCCTGCTCGATGATCACTTTGGTATATTCCGTTAGCGCCGGGTCGGGCAGGGCTTTGCTGAGCAGCTGTGCCGCGCCGCGCAGGCCGCCTAACGGGTTTTTAATCTCGTGCGCCAGGCCGCGGACCAGATCTCGGGCGGCGACCTGCTGCGCGTGCTGCAGCTGCTCCTGGCTCAGGCGGCGCTGGTTATCCATCGGCGCCATTTCCAGCAGAATAAAGCCTTCCGGCAGCCGCTGGGCGGTCAGCGACAGGATATGCGAGCGGCCATCGATAACCAGCGTCACTTCGTTATCGGTAAAACCCTGGCCCGCCTGCAGACTCTCCTGCATCAGCCCGATATTCAATGAGAAATAGCTCAACAGCTCAGGTAACGGGGTGCCAAACAGTTTGCGCGAACTCTGCGCCAGCAGCTGCTGGGCCGCAGGATTGGCAAAGTGCACCGCCAGGTCGTCATCGACCAGTAAGATACTGTTGATAAGAGAGTTAAGGATCTGCCCAGCATCGGGCAGTGTGCCTGTTGCCATTCGACAGTCTCCTGAAAAAGAGTGCACCAATTTAGTGCAGTATAGCTTTTTATCGGTAAAAAGCTCGCGAGATCAGCGTGTTGGTGGAGAAAAAAGCCCATCCTGAGATGGGCTGAAAGTTTCCACGGCAACAAAATATCCCGGGCATCTCGCGCCACAACACGACATACCCTGGATTTACAGCAAAATTAGACGCTGTAGTACAGTTCGAACTCAACCGGATGCGGAGTCATGCGTACGCGGTCGTTCTCTTCCAGACGCAGGGCGATGTAAGCATCGATAGCGTCATTAGTGAATACGCCGCCAGCTGTCAGGAACTCGCGGTCAGCATCCAGGGCCTGCAGGGCTTCTTCCAGAGAACCGGCAACCTGCGGGATCTCTTTCGCTTCTTCCGGCGGCAGGTCGTACAGGTTTTTGTCCATTGCTTCGCCCGGATGGATTTTGTTCTTGATACCATCAAGGCCAGCCATCAGCAGCGCCGCAAAGCACAGGTACGGGTTGGCAGCCGGGTCCGGGAAGCGCACTTCGATACGACGCGCTTTCGGAGAGGTCACCACCGGAATACGGATGGAGGCAGAGCGGTTACGGGCAGAGTAAGCCAGCATAACCGGCGCTTCGTAACCCGGGACCAGACGCTTGTAGGAGTTGGTGGTCGGGTTCGCCAGGGCGTTGATGGCTTTAGCGTGTTTGATTACGCCGCCGATGTAGAACAGCGCCTGCTCAGACAGACCTGCGTATTTGTCGCCGGAGAACAGGTTGGTGCCGTTCTTCGCCAGAGACATATGGCAGTGCATACCGGAACCGTTGTCGCCGAACATCGGTTTCGGCATAAAGGTCGCGGTTTTACCGAAGCGGTGAGCGACGTTGTGAACAACGTATTTGTAAATCTGAATTTCGTCCGCTTTTTTGGTCATGGTGTTGAAGCGGGTTGCCACTTCGTTCTGACCTGCGGTAGCCACTTCGTGGTGGTGAGCTTCAACAACCAGGCCCATCTCTTCCATGATCATACACATGGTGGAACGGATATCCTGAGAAGAGTCTACTGGCGGAACCGGGAAGTAACCCCCTTTCACGCCCGGACGGTGACCTTTGTTACCGCCTTCGTATTTGGTGGAGGAGTTCCACGCACCTTCGATGTCATCGATCGCGACATGGGAGCCGGAGATAGAGGCGCCGAAACGGATGTCGTCGAACAGGAAGAATTCTGGTTCTGGCCCAAACAGGACGGTGTCAGCGATGCCGGTGGCGCGCAGGTACTCTTCAGCGCGTTTCGCGATGGAGCGCGGGTCACGGTCATAGCCCTGCAGGGTGCCTGGCTCGAGGATATCGCAGCGGATGATCAGGGTCGGTTCTTCGTAGAACGGGTCAATGACCGCGGTGGAAGCGTCCGGCATCAGGACCATGTCAGATTCGTTGATACCTTTCCAGCCACCAATCGAGGAGCCATCAAACATTTTGCCTTCTTCGAAGAATTCGGCATTTACCTGATGAGACGGAATCGTGACGTGCTGTTCTTTACCTTTGGTATCGGTGAAGCGCAGATCGACAAACTTCACTTCGTGCTCGTTCAGCATCGTCAAAACGTGTTCAGCGGACATACTTAAACTCTCCCGGATTGGTCATTGTCGTCGTGGTAACGAAAACTTCATACTGCTTAAAAGTGGCGTTGTTGCCTTAAAAAATATAAAGCGAAATCTGTGCCAACTTTTAAATGCCCTATAAAACGCTGTATCATGCGCACCATAGTGCAAAAGGACTGCACCATGATGGAGATAATGCACCAAAATAGTGCCTCAGTGTGAACATTGAGCACCATTTTGGTGCAATTTTTGTTACGGTGCCCTTTTATCGCTCCGTGAAAGCGGTCACAAAGAAACTCTGCAATACTTGTTTGCGGAGGATGTTTGTGATCCTGTTCAGTCCTTCGCTTAATACGTGTACAATAACGCGCTATTTCTAATGCCTGAGGCAAAGTTGTGATCGAAAATCTGCGTAATATCGCCATCATCGCGCACGTTGACCATGGTAAAACTACCCTGGTTGACAAGCTGCTACAGCAATCCGGTACGTTCGACGCACGTACTGAAGCACAAGAACGTGTGATGGACTCCAACGATTTGGAGAAAGAGCGTGGGATTACCATCCTCGCGAAAAACACCGCAATCAAATGGAATGATTACCGTATCAACATCGTTGATACCCCAGGGCACGCCGACTTCGGAGGTGAAGTTGAGCGTGTTATGTCCATGGTTGACTCTGTGCTGCTGGTGGTAGATGCCTTTGATGGCCCGATGCCGCAAACGCGCTTCGTGACCAAAAAAGCTTTTGCCCACGGTCTGAAGCCGATCGTGGTCATCAACAAAGTTGACCGCCCGGGCGCGCGTCCGGACTGGGTTGTCGATCAGGTGTTCGACCTGTTCGTTAACCTCGACGCGACCGACGAACAGCTGGACTTCCCGATCGTTTACGCGTCCGCGCTGAACGGTATCGCGGGTCTGGACCACGAAGACATGGCTGAAGACATGACCCCGCTGTACCAGGCGATTGTCGATCGCGTGCCGGCGCCGGACGTTGACCTTGACGGTCCGCTGCAGATGCAGATCTCCCAGCTGGACTACAACAACTACGTTGGCGTCATCGGCATCGGCCGCATCAAACGCGGTAAAGTGAAGCCGAACCAGCAGGTCACTATCATCGATAGCGAAGGCAAAACCCGTAACGGTAAAGTCGGTAAAGTACTGACCCACCTGGGTCTTGAGCGTATCGAGAGCGACGTAGCTGAAGCTGGCGACATCATCGCGATCACCGGTCTGGGCGAGCTGAACATCTCCGACACCATCTGCGACCCGCAGAATGTCGAAGCGCTGCCGGCTCTGTCCGTCGATGAACCGACCGTTTCCATGTTCTTCAACGTCAACACCTCTCCGTTCTGCGGTAAAGAAGGTAAGTTCGTTACCTCTCGCCAGATTCTGGACCGCCTGAACAAAGAGCTGGTACACAACGTGGCGCTGCGCGTTGAAGAAACCGAAGACGCTGATGCGTTCCGCGTTTCCGGCCGTGGTGAACTGCACCTGTCCGTTCTGATTGAAAACATGCGTCGTGAAGGTTTCGAGATGGCGGTTTCCCGTCCGAAAGTTATCTTCCGTGAAATCGACGGCCGTAAACAAGAGCCGTTCGAGAACGTGACGCTGGACGTCGAAGAGCAGCACCAGGGTTCTGTTATGCAGGCGCTGGGCGAGCGTAAAGGCGACCTGAAAAACATGAATCCGGACGGAAAAGGCCGCGTACGTCTCGACTACGTGATCCCAAGCCGCGGTCTGATCGGCTTCCGTTCAGAGTTCATGACCATGACCTCCGGTACCGGTCTGCTGTACTCCACCTTCAGCCACTACGACGACGTTCGTCCGGGCGAAGTGGGCCAGCGTAACAACGGCGTGCTGATCTCCAACGGTCAGGGTAAAGCGGTAGCGTTCGCCCTGTTCGGTCTGCAGGATCGCGGTAAGCTGTTCCTCGGTCACGGTGCGGAAGTTTACGAAGGCCAGATCATCGGTATTCACAGCCGTTCTAACGACCTGACGGTAAACTGCCTGACCGGTAAGAAACTGACCAACATGCGTGCGTCCGGTACTGACGAAGCCACGGTTCTGGTTCCGCCGGTTAAGATGACCCTGGAGCAGGCTCTGGAGTTCATCGATGACGACGAACTGGTAGAAGTCACTCCGACCTCTATCCGTATCCGTAAACGTCACCTGACCGAGAACGACCGTAAACGCGCGATGCGCGGTGCAAAAGAAGAGTAATTTATTCTTCTTGTTGTTCGTAAAACCCCGCCTCTCCGGCGGGGTTTCTTTTTTTGATTCCTGCATCACACGCCAATAGTCAAATCCTGCCTTTCCCGCTAAAGTTAATTTTCCACGGCGCGGAAGGAGACGAAAATGCTCTATATCTTTGATTTAGGTAATGTGATTGTCGACATTGACTTCAACCGGGTATTAGGGGCCTGGAGCGATTTAACCCGCATCCCGCTGGCGACGCTGAAGCAGCATTTCACCATGGGAGAGGCTTTCCATCAGCATGAGCGCGGCGAGCTCAGCGATGAAGATTTTGCCGCCGCCATGTGCCATGAAATGAATATGTCCCTCAGCTATGAGCAGTTTGCTCACGGCTGGCAGGCGGTGTTTGTCGCGCTGCGTCCGGAAGTGATTGCGATCATGCAAAAACTGCGTGCCCAGGGCCATCGCGTGGTGGTGCTCTCCAATACCAATCGTCTTCACACCACGTTCTGGCCGGATGAATACCCGGAAGTGCGCGCTGCCGCCGATCGCATCTATCTGTCTCAGGAGATGGGAATGCGTAAGCCTGAAGCGCAAATTTATCAGCGAGTACTGGAAGAAGAGGGTTTTTCCGCCGCAGATACGGTCTTTTTTGATGATAACGTCGATAATATAGCAGGGGCTAACCGGTTGGGGATCACCAGTATTCTGGTGACCGGGAAGAAGACCATCCCTGACTATTTCGCGAAACAGCTATGCTAAGAACCGTTCATCAAAAATTACTCCACCATACCCGGCCGCTGCTGGCGTGGCTTAAGCTGCTGTGGCGGCGTATTGATGAAGACCATATGACCACCCTGGCGGGGAACCTCGCCTATGTGTCATTACTGTCCCTGGTGCCGCTGATTGCCGTCGTGTTCGCGCTGTTTGCGGCCTTCCCCATGTTCTCCGAAGTCAGCGTGCAGATCCGCCATTTTATCTTCGCCAATTTTATTCCGGCGACCGGGGATGTGATCCAGGGATATATCGAGCAGTTCGTCGCCAATTCCAGCCGCATGACCGCCGTAGGCGCCTTTGGCCTGATCGTGACCTCGCTGCTGCTGATGTACTCGATCGACAGCGCGCTAAACACCATCTGGCGCAGCACGCGCAGCCGGCCCAAAGTTTACTCCTTTGCCGTCTACTGGATGATCCTGACCCTTGGTCCGCTGCTGGCGGGCGCCAGCCTGGCGATCAGTTCCTATCTGCTGTCGCTGCGCTGGGCAAGCGACCTGGACGGCGTAATTGATAATCTGCTCCGCCTTTTCCCGCTGATCCTCTCCTGGGCAGCATTCTGGCTGCTCTACAGTATTGTACCCACCACCCAGGTGCGGAACCGCGACGCGGTGATCGGGGCGCTGGTGGCGGCGCTGCTGTTCGAGGCAGGTAAAAAAGCGTTTGCCCTCTATATCACCACCTTTCCGTCCTATCAGCTCATTTATGGCGTGATTTCGGTGGTGCCGATTTTGTTCGTCTGGGTGTACTGGACCTGGTGTATCGTCTTGCTTGGCGCTGAAATTACTGTCACTCTCGGTGAATACCGCAAACTTAAAACAGAAGAAACAGAACAACCATGATTGCATTAATTCAACGCGTATCCCGTGCAAGCGTTACCGTGGCGGACGAAGTGACGGGCGAAATTGGCCCGGGGCTTCTGGTGCTGCTGGGGGTCGAAAAAGACGATGATGAACAAAAAGCGAATCGCCTCTGCGAGCGCGTGCTGGGCTACCGCATCTTCAGCGATGCGGAGGGGAAAATGAACCTGAATGTTCAGCAGGCGGGCGGCAGCGTGCTGGTGGTTTCGCAATTTACGCTGGCGGCCGATACCGAGCGGGGGATGCGGCCGAGCTTCTCGAAAGGTGCTGCTCCGGACCGCGCTGAGGCGCTGTATGAGTATTTTGTCGCCCGCTGTCGCCAGCAGGAAATGAACACCCAGACCGGAAGATTCGCTGCGGATATGCAGGTTTCTTTGGTCAATGATGGTCCCGTGACCTTTTGGTTGCAGGTATGACCCAGCTTCCGGGCAGGCTGCGGGTAACAAAAGAGAGTACGACTATGTATCACCTTCGTGTACCGCAAACAGCAGAAGAGTTAGAGAGCTACTATCAGTTCCGTTGGGAAATGCTGCGTAAGCCGCTGCATCAGCCTAAGGGTTCGGAACGTGACGCCTGGGATGCGATGGCGCATCATCAGATGGTGGTGGATGAAGAGGGCAACCTGGTGGCCGTCGGCCGGCTATATATCAATGCGGAGAATGAAGCTTCCATTCGCTTTATGGCCGTTCATCCCTCGGTGCAGGATAAAGGGCTGGGTACGCTGATGGCGATGACCCTCGAGTCCGTCGCGCGTCAGGAAGGGGTTAAGCGGGTCACCTGTAGCGCTCGCGAAGATGCGGTAGAGTTTTTCGCCAAGCTCGGCTTTGTCAATCAGGGGGAGATTACTACCCCGACCACCACGCCGATCCGTCATTTCCTGATGATTAAACCGGTCGCGTCGCTGGACGATATTCTCCACCGCGGCGACTGGTGCGCGCAGCTACAGCAGGCGTGGTATCAGCATATCCCGCTGAGTGAAAAGATGGGCGTGCGCATTCAGCAGTACACCGGGCAGAAATTTATTACTACCATGCCGGAAGCGGGGAATCAGAATCCGCACCACACGCTGTTTGCCGGCAGCTTGTTCTCTCTCGCCACCTTAACCGGATGGGGGCTTATCTGGCTGATGCTGCGCGAGCGGCACCTGGGGGGCACCATCATTCTGGCGGATGCGCACATCCGCTACAGTCAGCCCATTAGCGGCCGCCCCAGCGCCATTGCCGACCTCGGTTCGCTGAGCGGCGATCTTGACCGTCTGGCGCGTGGGCGTAAAGCCCGCGTGCAAATGCAGGTGGAGCTTTTTGGCGACGATAAACAGGGCGCCGTATTCGAGGGGATCTACATCGTGCTGCCGGCGAAGCCCTTTGGCTCTTACGAAGAGGGCGGCAACGAGGAAGAGTAGCCCCGGGCGGTTATCGTCCTGGCGATGCTACGCGCCAGGCGATATCCCGCATGGCCTCTCGCGCGGCGCGGCTGATCCCCCCCAGCTGAAAGAAGCCGTGGATCACCCCCAGATAGCGCTGACAGGAACTCTCCACCCCTTGCGCCATCAGCCTTCGATGCAGCGCTTCGCCCTCGTCGCGTAAAGGATCGAACTCCGCCGTCAGAATATGCACCGGCGGCAGACCGTGAAAATCGTCGCGCCAGAGCGGACTGGCATCCGGATGGTTCGCCGGCGTCGAGGCGAGGTACATTTCATAGCCGCTCAGCAGCGTGTCCCGGGTAATCACATAGTCAGCGCCGTTGCTGACGTAGCTCGCCATGCTGGCGGTGGGGTCAAGCATGGGATAAATCAGAATCAGTTGCGCGGGTTGCCACGCCGTATTCGCTTTCAGGCGCAGGGCCGTTACCAGAGCGAGGTGCCCGCCGGCGCTGTCGCCAGCCAGGGTGATGCGTGATGCGTCAACGCCAAGCTGCTCCGCGTGTCGGTGGATAATCATGACACCTTGTTCTGCGTCATCGTGCGCTGCCGGAAAGGTATGCTCCGGCGCCAGGCGGTACTGCACGGCGATCACCCGGCAGCCGCTGAACCAGGCTAGCTGACGGAGCTGATTGTCGTGGGTGGCAAAGCCGCCGCTGACAAAACAGCCGCCGTGGTAGTAGATAAGTGTCGGCAACAAGCCGCTGGCGGTGGGCGGTGAAACGATGCGGAAGTTCATCCCCTCCAGCGTGATATCCTCCACCCGCACTCTGGTTTCCATCTCCCCGGCGAGCACCGCGCTGGCGATATAGCCGGCTCTCCGATCATCAATATATTGATCGCGTGATGACGGACGCTCTGCCGCAATAAACGCCTCAACCAGCGAAGCAATCCCTTTTTCCAGCGCCATGTGAAGTTCCTTATACTGTTTTAATATCCAGTGTTATAGCCTGGATTATGGCGAAAAGACAGACTTGATGAGATCGCCTTTACGTTCTGGAAAGCGGCTCGCAAAAATGCGTGTACGCCGGCCGAGGTGCTGGATACTGCGGTTTGGCACTTGTAATGTGTGACTGGTAGCTGTACGAGCCTGATTCGATTACTGTAAGCCAATGGCGTAGCAAGATGAGCTTTATAGAAGCGCATTGAAAGACCGGGTCGCAAGTGCTTCCCGGTTTGATGAGAACTTACTCCCCTTCGCCGGGGAACATGAACGGGTTTATTGAGCTTCTGGCGAAGCCTTCCTGCTCCATGCGGGCGTCGAGCACCAGGGATGCCAAATCGTCGGCGACGGCTTCGACTTTCGGATCCTTCTCCTGATACATAATCTTCAGGTAGGTTCCGCAGTCGCCACAGCTTTCAGCTTTCACCGCAGCCTGCTCGTTGTCCAGTGACCAGTAGTGCAGATCGCGGCTCTGTTCGCAATTGCTACATTTGACGCGTACCACGTGCCACTCGGTTTCGCACAGATTGCAGTGCAGATAGCGCAGCCCCTGGGTGGTACCGATCTGCACGATGCTGGAGACCGGCATCGAGCCGCACACCGGGCAGAACTGGCGCTGTTCGCCGTATTCGGCGCGCGCTTTCCCTGGGATCAGACTGGCCATCTGCGCCCAGTAGAGCGACAGCGCGGCCCAGATGAACGGCGCTTTATCGCTGCTGACCGAGGCGAAGTCGGAAGCAAACAGCGCGCTGGCCATCTGCTCCAGCTCCTGCTCAGAGGCTTTTTCCAGATTCTCAATCACCGCCAGCGCCGGGCCGCTCATCTCCGGCTTCAGCTCGGCAATCAGCGAGTGCAGCAGCTTATGCCAGTGTTTGTCGCGCGGCAGGACGTGGATATCCAGCGGCGGCTTGCCCTGTTCGCTGGCCGCTTTAATGCGGGCGGTGAGATCCATCTGCAGCGGATGGTCGTACAGCACCACTTCCTGGGCATGGGCGATCAGCGCGGCAAAGCGCAGATAATCGCCCAGCGGGTTGTTGGCGGCCAGCTCGCGCAGGCGTTCAGCGCGGCGGTTATACAAATTTTTCAGTCTGGGGAACAGTAGCGGCGGAATGGCTTCCGCCGTGCGTTTCTCGCTCGAACCCAGCTCGTCTTGCGGGATTATGCGAATACTCATTCAGATGACTTTTCCTGTTTCTGGCGGACCTCTCGGTACCAGCGCGGGTGATGTTTCTTCGCCCACGTACTGGTGACCCAGCCTTCCACCATCGCGGTAATGGTGCCTTTCACCCAGAGGGCGGCGTAGATATGCACCATGATAACCACAATTAACGCCACTGCGGCAAATGAATGCAGCATCAGCGCAAATCGGATCACCGGGATTGAGAAAGCCGGCGCAAAATACGGACGCCAGATGATCACACCGCTCACCAGCAGCAGTACCAGGAAGATAATCGCCGCCCAGAATACGCATTTCTGGCCGAAGTTATAGCGCCCGGTATCGCCTACCTCCTCGTTGACGACGATCTTACGAATATTCTTCGCCCAAAAGATATCATCCCGATTGATTAGGTTGTGGTGCCAGTAACGGAAAAACATGATGATGAACGACGCGAACATCACCACCCCGACGAATGGGTGGAGAATTCGCGCCAGCTGCGGCGTGCCGAGGATATGCATCAGCCAGTTAAAGGACGGGAAGAAAAAGCCTAACCCGCTTACCGCCGCCAGGATGAAGCAGAAGGCGGTGACCCAGTGGTTGATGCGTTCCGGCGCCGTGTAGCGCACGATGGTGTCACGTCGTTTCATTTGCGCACCTCGTCTTTCTCTTCATGCAGGTTGTCCTCTTCCTCTTCCGCGCGGTTCGGACCGACGCCGACGTAGTGGAAGATACTGGCTGCGAAGGTCGCGGCGAAGCCGACGGCCGCCAGCGGTTTCCAGATGCCTTTCCAGAACTTGACGGTCTGGCTGATCTCCGGGTTTTCCGGCAGGCCGTGGTACAGATTCGGCTTGTCGGCATGGTGCAGCACGTACATGACGTGGGTGCCGCCGACGCCGGCCGGATCGTACAGGCCCGCATTGTCGTAACCGCGGGTTTTCAGCTCAGCCACGCGCTCGCCGGCCAGCGTTTTCATATCCTCTTTGGAGCCAAAGTGGATGGCGCCGGTTGGGCAGGTTTTCACGCAGGCCGGTTCCTGGCCGACGGTGACGCGGTCTACGCACAGGGTACATTTGTAGACGCGGTTGTCTTCCGGGTTCAGACGCGGCACATCGAAAGGACAGCCGGCGATACAGTAACCGCAGCCGATGCACTGCTCGGACTGGAAATCGACGATGCCGTTGGCGTACTGAATGATCGCGCCTTCTGACGGGCAGGCCTTCAGGCAGCCCGGATCGGCGCAGTGCATGCAGCCATCTTTGCGGATGAGCCATTCCAGCTTGTCGTTTTGCTCCACTTCCGAGAAGCGCATTACCGTCCATGACTTGGCGGTCAGGTCCGCCGGGTTGTCATACACCCCGACGTTGTGACCGACTTCATCACGAATATCGTTCCATTCGGAGCAGGCCACCTGACAGGCTTTGCAGCCGATACAGGTGGTGACGTCGATAAGCTTCGCCACCTCCTGCTGGTGGTCCCGCGCCTGAGGCGCGGGGGTGAAACCGTTAGTCGCGGAACGACGAATAATATCTTGCGATTGATAAGCCATAAGTCGTCTCCGTTACACCTTTTCCACGTTCACGAGGAAAGCTTTGAACTCCGGCGTCTGCGTGTTCGCATCACCGACGAACGGCGTCAGGGTATTGGCAATAAAGCCTTTTTTCGCCACGCCCTCATAGCCCCAGTGAATAGGAATGCCGATGGTATCGATATCCTTACCGTCTACTTTCAGCGTGCGAATACGTTTGGTCACCACCGCCTTGGCCTTGATGTAGCCGCGGTTGGAGGAGACCTTGACGGTATCGCCATGGCTGATACCAAGCTTATTCGCCAGTTTTTCACCGATCTCCACAAACTGCTCCGGCTGCGCGATGGCGTTAAGCAGCGCGTGCTTGGTCCAGTAGTGGAAGTGTTCGGTCAGGCGGTAAGTGGTGCCGACGTACGGGAATTTCTCCGCTTTGCCCATCTGCTCGAGATCGCCTTTGAAGACGCGAGCGGCCGGGTTAGAGACCACGTTCGGGTGCAGCGGGTTAGTCCCGAGCGGCGTTTCAAACGGCTCGTAGTGTTCCGGGAACGGTCCTTCCGCCATCTTATCGATAGCGAACAGACGGCCCATCCCTTCCGGCTGCATGATAAACGGACCGACGTCGCTGCCAGGCGCGGCGGCGCTGTAGTCCGGAATATCCACGCCGCCCCATTTCGCGCCGTCCCACTTCAGCAACTGACGTTTAGGATCCCACGGTTTACCCTGTGGGTCCGCGGAGGCGCGGTTATACAGGATGCGGCGGTTGAGCGGCCATGCCCAGGCCCAGCCCAGCGTATTGCCCAGACCGGACGGATCGGCGTTATCGCGGCGCGCCATCTGGTTGCCTTCCGGCGTCCAGCTTCCGGCGAAGATCCAGCAGCCGCTGGAGGTCGTGCCGTCGTCGCGTAGCTGTGCGAAGGAGCTCAGCTGCTGCCCTTTCTTGACGATCACCGCGCCGGTCGCCGGGTCGGTAATATCCGCCAGCGCTTTACCGTTGCTTTCCATCGCCACTTCTTCCGACGCCGGCTCATGCGGTGTGGAGTAATTCCACGTCATGTTGAGCACTGGCTCTGGCGCCGGGCCACCCTCTTCGGCATACATCTTACGCAGGCGAGTGAAGATACCGGCGAGGATTTCGCCATCGGTGACAGCGATCCCCGGGGCGTCCGCACCTTTCCAGTGCCACTGCAGCCAGCGGCCGGAGTTGACGATAGACCCGTTCTCTTCGGCGAAGCAGGTGGACGGCAGACGGAACACTTCGGTCTGGATTGTCGACGGGTCAACATCGTTCGACTCACCGTGGTTTTGCCAGAAGGTGGACGTTTCGGTATTGAGCGGGTCGATGGTCACGAGGAACTTCAGCTTCGACAGGGAAGCGACGACCTTGTTTTTGTTCGGGAACGAGGCGACCGGGTTAAAGCCCTGGCAAATATAGCCATTCACTTTGCCCTGATTCATCATCTCGAAGTACTGCAGAACGTCGTAGCTCTTATCCCATTTCGGCAGCCAGTCAAAGCCCCAGCTGTTTTCTGCTGTCGCTTTATCGCCGAAGAAGGCTTTCATCATGGAGACGAAGAACTTCGGATAGTTGCCCCAGTAGTTGACCTGGTCTTTCAGCAGCGGCTTCGGCGTGTTAGCCGTCAGGTAGGTCTGCAGGTCGGCCTGTTTTTCGTTAGGCAGCGACATGTAGCCCGGCAGGCTGGTAGAGAGCAGGCCGAGGTCGGTCAGACCCTGGATATTGGAGTGGCCGCGCAGGGCGTTGACGCCGCCGCCTGCCATCCCCATGTTGCCGAGCAGCAGCTGGATCATCGCCATGGTGCGGATGTTCTGCGCGCCGATGGAGTGCTGGGTCCAGCCGAGAGCGTACAGGAACGACGCGGTTTTATCCGGCGCGCTGGTTTCGGCAATGTATTCACAGACTTTGAGGAAGTCGGCCTTCGGCGTACCGCAGATGTTTTCGACCACATCCGGGGTATAACGGGAAACGTGCTGCTTCAGCAGGTTCCAGACGCAGCGCGGATGTTGCAGCGTGGTATCGCGTTTGGCGAAGCCGTTTTCGTCCAGCTCATAGTTCCAGCTGGTTTTGTCGTACTGGCGTTTTTCGGCGTTATAGCCGCTGAACAGCCCGTCGTCGAAGCTGTAGTCCTCACGCACGATCAGGCTGGCGTTGGTGTAGGCTTCGGTGTATTCGCGGTTGAATTTTTCGTTATTCAGCAGGTACAGGATCACGCCCGACAGGAAGGTAATGTCGGTACCGGAACGAATCGGGGTATAGAAATCAGCCACTGACGCTGTACGCGTGAAGCGCGGATCGATAACGATGAGTTTGGCACCGTTATGGATTTTGGCTTCCATCGCCCAGCGGAATCCCACCGGATGCGCTTCAGCGGCGTTACCGCCCATCACCACGATCAGGTTGGCGTTCTTAATATCCACCCAGTGGTTGGTCATCGCACCGCGACCAAATGTTGGAGCAAGACTTGCTACCGTTGGTCCGTGTCAGACACGCGCCTGGTTATCCACCGCCAGCATCCCGAGGGCGCGGGTAAATTTTTGCGTTAAATAGCCGGTTTCGTTACTGGAAGCGGAGGCGCACAGCATCCCGGTGGTCAACCAGCGGTTGACGGTGGTGCCGGCGTCGTTTTGCGCGATAAAGTTGGCGTCGCGGTCCTCTTTCATCAGCTTCGCGATGCGATCGAACGCTTCGTCCCAGCTGATTTGCTGCCATTTATCGGAGCCTGGCGCGCGATATTGCGGGAATTTCAGGCGGCTTTCAGAATGGATAAAGTCCACCAGACCGGCCCCTTTCGGACAGAGCGCACCACGGTTAACCGGATGATCCGGATCGCCTTCGATATGGAAAATGGATGCTTTGGCGTTTTTTGCGCCGTCGCCGAGGCTATACATCAACAGCCCACAGCCGACAGAACAGTATGTGCAGGTGTTACGGGTTTCGCGTGTGCGCAGCAATTTGTACTGCCGTGTCTCCGCGAGCGCAGTTGCCGGGGCAAAGCCCAGCGCTGCTGCCGTGGTTCCCGCCATACCGCCAGCGCAGATCTTAAAGAACTGCCTTCTGCTGACCTGCATGGTTCGCTCCTTGTTTCGACATTGTCACATGTAGTTATTTGCTTTGCGGTGAAGGCCGCAAAGGTTCAGAATTAGGGCATATTTCCCTCATTCCTGAAGGGATAAAAACAGAATACCACATTGTGTGTATGCCTGTTCCAATACGGTTAAAGCAAAGTGAACAAGAAGCCTCTCGAACAAATCGAAAATGTGACGAACATCACAGGATATCGCCGGGTCTCCCTCTGGAAGCGCGAGGATCTGCAACACCCTCAGCCAGATGAGTTAGCGGAAGAGGTCCCCGTCGCGCTGGTCTACAACGGTATCTCCCACGTAGTGATGATGGCCACGCCGAAAGACCTCGAGCAATTCGCCGTCGGCTTCTCCTTATCCGAAGGGATTATTGAGCATCGGCGGGAGATTTTCGGCATGGACGTGGTGTCGATGTGCAACGGCCTTGAGGTGCAGATTGAACTCTCCAGCCGGCGTTTTATGGGGCTCAAAGCCCGGCGACGCGCGCTGGCCGGGCGCACCGGCTGCGGGGTATGCGGCGTCGAGCAGCTCAATGATATTGGTAAGCCGGTCCAGCCGCTGCCGTTCACCCAGACGTTCGATCTCGCCAACCTCGACCAGGCTCTGGCGCATCTTAACGACTTTCAACCGATCGGCCGACTCACCGGCTGCACCCACGCGGCCGCCTGGGTCCGGTCGACGGGCGAACTGGCGGGCGGTTTTGAAGACGTCGGCCGGCATGTGGCGCTGGATAAACTGCTCGGCCGGCGGGCGGAAATCGGCGAGGGCTGGCTGCCTGGCGCCGCGCTGGTATCCAGCCGCGCCAGCTATGAAATGGTGCAGAAAGCCGCGATGTGCGGCGTCGAGATCCTGTTCGCGGTATCAGCAGCTACTACCTTAGCGGTGGAAGTCGCCGAGCGCTGCAACCTGACGCTGGTGGGCTTTTGCAAGCCGGGCAGGGCGACGATCTACACCCACCCGCAGCGTTTGAATGCGGGTTAAAAGTTGATCAGTAAATTTGAACAATGACAGCAAATCCTTCCGCTTTTTGTTTGGTGATGTGCGGGCTACTATTTAACACATCAAGGCACAACGCCTTATCTAAACAACTAAATGAAAGGGTTTATCTCATGAAAAGCATCAAAACTTTTGTCGCAGTAATCGCTATGGCCGCCTCTTTTGCTTCCTTCGCTGCTGAAACCGTCACCGCTACCGCGACAACGATGGACGGCGCGGAAGCGAAAATCGCCGCACAGGCCCAGGCAGCAGGCGCTTCGTCTTACAAAATTACCGAAGCGTTTACCGGCAACCGCGTGCATATGACTGCGGAACTGAACAAATAAGCGTAACGTTACTGTCGAAAGAGCGCCTCAGGGCGCTTTTTTTGTTTCCGCTTTGGCAAAAAACAGCCACTATTTCCCACCGCCGCGAAAAAAATGTGGCAGTACTCACGTTTCCGTTCTTTTCTTAAATCCCCATTATTACCGCAAATGAAACATCTTCAATGCTGAATATCTCGATGTTTTAACGCTATGAAATATAAAGATATTAAAACCAGAAAGCGATGAAGATCACTCTCTTTTAATGAGATGTTTATCACAAAAATAAGCGTGATATCACTCCTGTCAACTATTCACGGACCTAATTTAATACGCATTATGTGATCTCCATTGCAAATAGAAGTCTTGCAGTCAGGGAAAAATGTCGTCAGGCAAATGAGCGAGGAAGCGTCATGAAAATTGGCATCGTTATTAGCGGCGGGGATGTTTCGGGAATGAATAATTTTATATTCCAGATTGCCAGGCAGGCTGATGCCGAGATCACCCTGTTTAATGGCGGTATTCCTGGCCTGCTGGAGAAAAATCATCAGGATATCGCGTGGCGCGATCTGGTTGATTTCTCTATTACCGCTGTGCCGATCATTACCTCCGGACGCACCAGTCGCAAACTGCAGCGCAGCGAATATGAAATGATTGCTAAAAAACTTAAATCGTTGCGTATTGATGTGCTTATTATGGCCGGGGGGGATGGCAGCCTGCAGTTTCTCAATACCCTAAGTGAATTTGATATTAATTGCTTTGGCGTGGGAATGACTATCGATAATGATGTGTATGGCAGTGATTATACGATTGGTTTTTCCACGGCCTGCGAGCAGATTATTAAAGAAGTCTCCCGTTTAAGAAATACCGGAAGAGCGCTGCCGGGGCGGGTTTTTATGGTTGAGATATTAGGAGGTTATTGTGGAGAACTAACGTTACAGTCCGCCATTAAATGCAATGCGGATATTGCCCTGATCCCGGAGGCGCAGATGCCGCTGGCCATGCTTGCGGAACGGATTACCCGGAAGCTGAGCATGCAGAACAGCGTCGTTATCCTCTGCTCAGAAGGCTACACCAAAGAGTACTCTCCCGGCTTTCAGGGAGCGATTGATACCATGATCAAACAGCTGGAACCGCAAATTGGCGTCCGTATCCGTAAAACGATTGTCGGCTATGGCTTACGCAGCGGTGAACCGACCTGTGAAGAGATTTATCAGGGCACCATTATGGCCAGTGAGGTGGTTCGCTGTATTCAGTCAGGTATGAAAAATAAAGCCATAATAATTAATTCCAGTAATAAACCTATTCCGATTGATTTAGTCAGTATGAAAAAACGTCTGGTCGATACTGAAGGACATCATTATAAACTTGCCAAGCAACTCAATATTATTTGAGGAGACCCTCCATGCTGAAAATTTTATGCGTATGTGGCTGCGGCCTCGGTTCAAGCTTTGCCATTGAAATGACGGCGAAGGCAGTTTTAAAAAAGCTGGAAATTCCCGCTCATATTGAACACACCACCGTATCCGAAGCCGGAGCCTTTAAATCGGATATGATTTTGACGCAAAAAACCTTTGCCGACATCTTAACCGCCGATGCCACTGAAGAGGAAATTAAACGCGTCGTGGTGCTCAATAAACTTACGGATAAAGAGGAAATTGAAACCAAAATCGTCGCATTCTTAAAAGAACGTCATCTGAAGGTGGCTGATTATGAATAGCTTCGTTGCGTTTATCGTTAAGGATTTACTTGGTCAGGCATCTATTCTTATTGCTTTTATTGCCATGCTTGGCCTGATCCTGCAAAAGAAATCCCCGGGTAAAACCGCGGAAGGGACGTTTAAAACGCTGCTCGGCTTCTTAATTATGATGGCCGGGATCAACATCATTGTCGCCACGCTAACCTTCCTCAACGATATCTTCACCCAGGGGTTTGGCATGAAGGGCTACATTACCGATGTGGCCGCCATCGCCGGGTTAGCGAATCGGGAATTAGGTTCGGAAGTGGCGCTGACGCTGCTGGTGATCTTTGCCGTCAATATAATTATCGCCCGTCTGACGCCGCTAAAATATATTTTCCTGACCGGTCAGGCGCTGCTGTGGATGGCGACGATCGGCGCCGTGATTGGCTATAAATCCGGGCTCACCGGCGTACCGCTGATTTTAACCGGGGGCATCTTCGGCGGCGTGATGGCGGTGTTAATGCCGGCCCTGGCGCAGCCGGTGGTCAGGCGCATAACCGGGTCTGACGACGTAGCCCTGGGGCACTTCTGTACCATCGGTTATCTGGTGCAGGCCGCCGTCGCGAAGGTCGTCGGCAAAGGTTCCCGCTCCACGGAAGATCTCGAGCTGCCTGATAACTTTAAGTTTCTGCAGGATACCTATCTGGCCATGGCGGTGGTGATGGTGCCGATGTATCTCATCCCGGCTATCGCGGCGGGCCCGCAGTACATCGCGCAGTTCTCCGGCGGGATTAACTACCTGATGTATGCCTTTATGCAGTCCATTCAGTTTGTCGCCGGGGTTTTTGTCCTCTATAGCGGCGTGCGTTTATTGCTCAATGAGCTGGTGCCGGCCTTTCGCGGTATCGCGATGCGTATTGTTCCGGATGCGAAGCCGGCTCTCGATTGCCCGGTACTGTTTCCTTATGCGCCGAATGCGGTGATTGTCGGATTTCTGGCGACGACCGTCGGCTCGATTATCGGCATGCTGGTCTTCCCAATGTTCGGTCTGGCGATGATCCTCCCCGGGCTGTTAACCAACTTTTTCGCCGGCGGCACGGCAGGGGTATTTGGCAACGCGCTGGGCGGACGCCGCGGGGCGATGATCGGCGGGGTTATTCACGGTCTGTTTATCACGTTTCTGCCGGCCATTCTGGTGCCCATGCTGGAGAGTTACGGCTTTACGGGCGTCACCTTCAGCGACTCTGACGTCATCAGCTCGGGTCTGGTATTAGGCCACGCCTTCCAGAATAACTGGCTCTTTGTCGCCTTATTTATTGTGTTTGTCGCCGCACTGGCATGGTTTGTCAACGGGAAATCCGCTAAGCCGAAAGGGGAAAATGTTCATGAGTCTGTATAATTTCAATGAGATTTTAAAAATCGCCCAAGAGAGAAATTTTAAAGCGATTGGCTCGTTTAACTTGCACTGTATTGAGATGCTACCGGCATTTTTCAAAGCCGCGCAAAACAGCCACAGCCCGTTAATGATCCAAATTTCAACCGGGACCGCGGAGTACCTCGGCTATCGTTTGCTGGTCGACGCCGTGCGTTCATTAGCGGACAGTGAAAATATTCCAACCTGTCTGCATCTTGACCACTGCTCAGATATTAAGGCCATCGAGACGGCAATGAACGCGGGCTTTTCGTCGGTGATGTACGACGGCTCACATTTAAGCCTTGAGGAAAATATCGGTAATACGCGAATAGTGGTGGAAATGGCCCGCCCGCGCAATATTACGGTAGAAGGCGAACTGGGGGCGATCGGCGGGTCAGAGGATGGAAAAGCGGTGGCGGCGGAAGATATCTGTTTTACCACCGTCGAAGACGCAAAACGCTTTGTGGAGGAGACCCAGGTCGATATGCTGGCCGTCTCGGTGGGCACTGTGCATGGCCTCTACACCGGTAAAGCGCAGATACAGCACCAGCGGCTGAAACAGATTAGCGCGGCGACCGGCGTGCCGCTGGTGCTGCATGGCGGTACCGGCGTCAGCGACGAGGATATGCGGCTGGCCGTCACCGAAGGGATTAATAAAGTGAACGTCGGGACGGAAATGAACGTGCAGTGGGTTGACCGCTGTAAAACGACGTTTGAGAAAGGGAAAGTGAATGACAGCGTACGGAAATTCTTAATTCCCGCCAACCAGGCTGTCACTGATGTCTTAATGGAAAAAATGGCGTTATTTAAATAACGTTTTCTCCGTCACTCTCAATTTCGTTGCCCTGTCTTCCGCCAGGGAGGGAACTTGCTATGTTTGAATCATTGAAAACGTTGTGGAAAAAAGAGCAAACCCCGCTGCAGGATTATGATCAACAGTCCCGTCAGTTGGCGGAGGAGATTGTCAGGCTGGAAGGCGAACTACAGCGCCAGCCTGGCAATAGCGAGGTGCAAAAAACATTGATGCTGACTTACAACCGGGCGCTATCCATATATGCCAAAAGCACCACCCACCGGCAGGATATCGATACGCTGTTTCTGCAGATTGATAATTTACGCAATATTATTCGCCGCAATATTTAGGAATACAGAATGACCATAAAAGAACTGCTTATTGAGGCCGATGCCATTCAGGTTGGCGTTGTGGAGTCCGACTGGCAGCGGGTAATAAAGCTGGCTGCCCGCCCGCTGGAGGCAAAAGGCTTTATTTCGACCGAATATAGCCAAGCGGTGATCGACAATACCCTGAACCATGGCGCCTATTACGTTTTCGATGAAGGTATTGCTATCCCCCATGCCCGACCCGAGTGCGGCGTCAGACGCAACTGCTTTAGCCTGGTGCTGTTGGAAAAGCCGATTCCCTTTGCAGACAGTGAAAAGGCCGACATTGTCATTATGTTTGGCGCCCGGGATAGCAATGCGCATATCGAGGAGGGGATCCGCTCCATCGTCGCGCTGCTGGATAACAATGACACGATGGCCAAACTGCGGATGGCCCGCAGCCGGGAGGAGGTTGTCGCATTACTATGAACAGACATCTGACCCCAGTCTGCAAAACGGCTATTTTAATCAACGGCATTCCGGCTTCGGGGAAGAGTACCATCACCCGTTTGCTGGCGGAGACCTTCAGCCTGCCGGTATTGACGATCGACGGCATCAAAGAGCCGTTTATGGCGCGTCTGGCCCCGGTCGACCGGCCAATGAATCGCCAACTGGGCTGTGCGGCGTATGAGGTGATCTGGTCGATTGTCGGCGCATCGCCTGCCAGCATGGTCTGGTTGATCGACGCCTGGTTCGGCTTCCAGCCCCGGGAGACCTTGCAAAAATTGCTGCAGCAGGCGGGCGTGGAGCAGGTGATTGAGATCTGGAACCATATCACCCCCGAGCTGGCGGTCGCGCGCTATGCCTCGCGGCTGGCGACGCGGTCGCCGGGCCACCCCGGCGAAGAGTATCTGCCGGAGCTGGCCCAGCTGGCCGGGCGTGCGCAGCCCATGTCTTTAGGGCCCCTTCTGACGATAGACCAGCGGCGCCCGCTGGAGATAACGCCGGTTATTCACTGGCTTGAAGGCACAATTAGCGGACAACGCACCGGCCTGGCGAATTTCGCATACCCGTCCTAGGGCATACCCGCCAGCCGCAGCAGCGCCGTCACCACCGCCGCGGCGATAATTACGCCGATCAGCGGCACCTTGCGCCAGGCGAGGAACACCGCGATGGCAACGCCCAGAACGCGCGCCATGCCGGCGAAATGCGCGCCGTCATAGAAAGTGGTGGCCAGGGCGACGGAAAAAAGCAGCACCGTCGCCGCATCGGAAAGCAGCGCCTGCGAGCGCTCGGAAAAGGCCAGCCGATTACCAAGCTTCGCGCCGCCAAGACGCATCAGATAGGTTCCCAGCGACAGGATGGCGATACCGGCGATAAACAGCGTCATATTGCCCATTATTTTTTCCTCGACAGTAAACCAAACAGCGAGAGCAGCACCGGCAGCCCGGTAGGCGCAAACGGCACGGCGGCAAGCGCCAGCGCGGCGCCGCTGGCGGCGCGGATCAGCGTGGTACGGTTTTTAAAGGCCGGGATCACCAGCGCCAGCAGGATTGCCGGGAAGACCGCATCGAGCCCGATGGTCTCCGGCGCCGGCAGCAGTTTGCCGACGGCCGCGCCGGTGAGCGTACCCAAAGGCCAGATCAGCGCCACGCCGGCGCCGCACAGCCAGTAGGCCGCTTTGCGCTGCGCGGGGGTGGGCTGCGACAAGCCAAAGACCACGCTCTCGTCGTTCATAATGTGGCACCCGATAAAGCTTAAGGCGCGCTGACCCACCAGTTCGCGCACGGTCACCCCGAAAGGGATATGACGCGCGTTGACTAACAGGCCAGCGGCGGCGGCGGCCAGTGGGCTACCGCCGCTGGCGACAATGCCGATAAACATAAATTCAGAGGCGCCCGCCAGCACGGACACCGAAAGCACGAGCGGCACCCATAAGGGGAAGCCGTAAGCCACCGCCAGCGACCCATAGGACATGCCCACCACCCCGACGGCGAGGCAAACTAAAGCAATCGCTTTTATCGTGTCTCCGCTGAGACTGGAGAGAGTTTGTTTCATATCACTTAGCCATATCGAACGAATTTCCATTATAATGAACACATAATAATCGTTTTTCAAGGCGAACGAATCGTTCGATATAAAAAACAAAGGGGCGGGTATGACACAGCCAATCAGCGTTATCGCCAAAAGTCTGGTGCGGGAGCGGGCGCGGACCGGGCTTTCGCTGGCGGAAGTCGCGCGTCGGGCGGGTATCGCCAAATCCACGCTATCGCAACTGGAGTCCGGCAACGGTAATCCTAGTCTGGAAACGCTGTGGTCGCTCTGCGTGGCGCTGGATATTCCATTTGCCCGGCTGCTTGAGCCGCAGGTGAACAAAACGCAGGTGATCCGCCGCGGCGAGGGGACAAAAGTGGTGGCGGAGCAGGCGAACTATCAGGCTATTTTGCTGGCCGCCTGCCCGCCCGGCGCGCGTAGGGACATCTATTTGCTGCTCACCCAGCCCGGCGCCGACCGCATTTCGCATCCGCATCCGCCAGGGTCAGTGGAACATATTATCGTCACTCAGGGGCGGGCGCGGGTAGGATTGACGTCGGCGCCGGAAGAGCTCGGCGAGGGCGACTATATCTGCTACCCGGCGGATCAGGAGCATGTGTTTCAGGCCCTGGAGCCGGATACGCAGGCGCTGCTGATCGCTGAGCAAAACTGACATCGCACCGGCGGGCGTCGCGCTCTCGCTGGACGCCATAGCCGTATTGCGGGACACTAGCCGCATTCTTCCGCGAAGACAGGCATACCTATGTCGCTGAAAGCCATTGCTAAAGAACTTGGGATCTCGGTTACGACCGTCAGCCGCGCGTTAAACGGCTATGATGATGTGTCGCAGGAGACCCGTGCTCGCGTCGAGGCTGAAGCGCAGCGTCGCGGATATCGGCCAAACACGTTCGCGCGTCGCCTGAAAATGGGCAAAATCGACGCCGTTGGCCTCGTGTTCCCGGTACGTCCCGCGCCGCTGAATAACAACGTCTTTCTCGAAATGGTGGGAGAAATCAGCCACGAACTGGCGCGCTATGAGATTGATTTACTGCTGATCGCCGATGATGAACAGGCCGATAAGCACGGGTATATGCGCATGGTGCAGAGCCGTCGCGTCGATGCGCTGATCGTCGCGCATACCCTGGACGACGACCCGCGCCTGATTCAGCTGCTCTCTTCCGGCTTTCCTTTCCTCGCGCTGGGCCGTAGCCGCCTGCCGCAGCCCTACGCCTGGTTTGATTTCGATAACCAGGCGGGTACCTACCGCGCCACCCGCCATCTGATTAGCCAGGGGCATCGGCGCATCGCGCTGCTGAGTGAAAATAATAATCAGGCGTTTATTACCCAACGGCGCAACGGTTACCTGGAAGCCCTGCGCGAAGCGGGCCTGGCGGAAACCTGGCTGCGCAGCGTGCCGCCCACCCGCCGCGGCGGGTTTCAGGCAACGATGGAGCTGCTGCGCTTGCCTGAACCGCCAACGGCGATTGTCACCGACTGCAACACCCATGGCGACGGCGCGGCGATGGCCCTGGCTCAGCTCGGGCGTCTTACCGGCGCCGATCGCGTCTCACTGGTGGTCTACGACGGTTTGCCGCAGGACAGCATCATCGACACCCCGGTAGGCGCAGTGGTTCAGTCCACCCGACAGGGGGTGGGCCGCCAGATAGCCACGATGGTCCGCCGCTTAATCGCCGGCGAGGATCTGGCCTCGCTCCAGGTGCTCTGGCAGCCCGAATTCATCCCCGGCGAAACCGCCTGATACCGCTCTCCACAGATTAATTTCCTGAACTCGATCACGGATCCGAAACGTTTTGGTTGGTGTCCGAAACGTTTCGGATCAACAGTAAGGCATTCCTTGAAGTGGAGATGTCTAATGTCTGATTCGATTATACGCCTGCAAAGCGCAGCGGCTGACGTGGTGATCAAAACCCACCCTTTCGCCGAAATTATCTACTGGGGGCCGCATTTAAGCCACTTTTCGCCGCAGGATGCCGACAGCCTGACGCGGCCGGTCGCCAATGGCCGCCTCGACGTCGATTCCCCGGTCACCTTAATGGCGGAGCTGGGCCATGGTCTGTTTGGCGCTCCGGGCATTGAAGGCCATCGCCAGGGGCTGGATGCCTCGCCGATTTTCGCCACCAGCGAAGTGCGGCACGAGGGCCAGACGCTGACCCTGGTCAGCGAAGACCCGCAGGCCGGCCTGCGGTTGTGCAGTGAAATCCAGCTTGATAGCAGCGGCGTGCTGAGCGTGCGCCATGGCGTGACCAATCTGCGCGCCAGCCCATGGCAGGTGGAGCGCCTGGCGGTCACGCTGCCGATCGCCGAACGCGCTCGCGAGGTAATGGCTTTCCACGGCCGCTGGATCCGCGAGTTTCAGCCTCATCGCCTGACCCTGGAGCACGACAGCTTTGTGCTGGAGAACCGCCGCGGGCGTACCTCTCACGAACATTTCCCGGCCCTGATCACCGGCAGCCACGCCTTTAGCGAGATGCAGGGTGAAGTCTGGGGCGTGCATCTGGGCTGGAGCGGCAACCATCGCCTGCGGGCGGAGGTGAAAACCGATGGCCGCCGCTATCTGCAGGCCGAGGCGCTCTATCTGCCTGGCGAAATGGCGCTGGCGGAAGGGGAAACCTTATGGACGCCGTACCTGTATGCCAGCTACTCGGCGAACGGGCTGAACGGTATGAGCCAGCAGTTCCATCGTTATCTGCGCGAACGGATTATTCGCTTCCCGGGCAACAAGCCGCGCCCGGTGCATCTCAACACCTGGGAGGGGATCTATTTCGACCACGATCCGGACTACATCATGCGCATGGCGGATGAAGCAGCGGCGCTGGGCGTGGAGCGTTTTATCATTGACGACGGCTGGTTTAAAGGACGCAACGACGACTGGGCGGCGCTCGGCGACTGGTATCTCGATGAGGACAAATATCCCCACGGCCTGACGCCGGTTATCGACCACGTGAAGTCGCTGGGGATGGAGTTCGGCATCTGGGTGGAGCCTGAGATGATTAACCCGGATTCTGATCTGTTTCGGGCACACCCTGATTGGGTGCTGGCGCTGCCGGGCTATACGCCGCTTCCCGGGCGTCATCAGTTTGTCCTGAACCTGAATATTCCGGAAGCCTTTGATTATCTGCTGGAGCGGATGAGCTGGCTGCTGGGCGAGCACGCGGTGGACTACGTGAAGTGGGATATGAACCGCGAGCTGGTGCAGCCGGGGCATAACGGTAAAGCTGCCGCCGATGCGCAAACCCGCCAGTTCTATCGCCTGCTCGATACGCTGGTGGCCCGCTTCCCGCATATTGAATTTGAATCCTGCTCCTCCGGCGGCGGTCGTATCGATTATGAAGTCCTCAAGCGCAGCCATCGCTTCTGGGCTTCTGACAACAATGACGCCCTTGAACGCAATACCATCCAGCGCGGCATGAGCTACTTCTTCCCGCCGGAGGTGATGGGCGCGCACATCGGTAATCGCCACTGTCATGCCACCTTCCGCCAGCACAGTATCGCCTTCCGCGGCCTGACGGCGCTGTTCGGTCATATGGGGCTTGAGCTGGATCCGGTGAGCGCCGATGAAGAAGAACGCGCCGGGTACCGGAAATACGCAGCCCTGCATAAGCAGTGGCGCGACGTGATCCATCACGGCGTGCAGTGGCGGATGGATATGCCGGACGCCACCACCCTTGCCCATGGCGTCGTCAGCCCGGATAAAGCGCAGGCGATTTTCCTCGTCAGCCAGCTGGCGATGCCGGACTACACCCTGATGGCGCCGCTGCGCCTGGCGGGGCTGGAGGCGAGCGCCCGCTATCAGGTGACGCTCCTCGATCATCCGAACATACAGATCACCGGCGAGGGCGGCCACACCATGCGGAAGCTGCCGGCATGGATGACGACGCCGCAGACCGTAAGCGGTGAGTGGCTACAGCAGGCGGGGTTGGCGCTGCCCATCCTCGACCCGGAAAGCGCCATTCTGATTGGCCTGCAACGCGTGTGATGGTACCGGGCCGCGCCGCGGCCCTTCTTGAGGAAAATATAATGAACCCGACCGTCTGTACCCACAAAAACAACCCCAACTTCTGGATTTTCGGGCTGTTCTTCTTTCTCTACTTCTTCATCATGGCCACCTGCTTTCCGTTTCTGCCGATCTGGCTGTCGGACGTCATCGGCCTGAATAAAACCGAAACCGGCCTCGTTTTCTCCAGCCTGTCGCTGTTCGCCATCTGTTTCCAGCCGATCCTCGGGGTGATCTCTGACAAGCTGGGGCTGAAAAAACACCTGATGTGGATCGTGACCGTTCTGCTGGTGCTGATTGCTCCCTTCTTCCTCTATGTTTTCGCTCCGCTGCTGAAAACCAATATCTGGCTCGGGGCGCTGAGCGGCGGCGCTTACATTGGCTTTGTGTTCTCCGCCGGCGCCGGCGCGATGGAGGCCTATATCGAACGGGTAAGCCGCAACAGCGGGTTTGAATACGGCAAGGCGCGCACCTTTGGTTGCCTGGGCTGGGCGCTGTGCGCCACCACGGCGGGGATGCTGTTCAGCGTTAACCCAGAGTGGGTGTTCTGGATGGGCTCGGCCGCCGCGCTGCTGCTGGTGGTGCTGGTGGCTATCGCTAAACCGCAGGCCAGTCAGTCCGCGCAGGTAATGGACTCGCTCGGCGCCAATCGCCCGGCGATCGATTTAAAAACGGGGGTGCGCATGTTCCGCCAGCGGAAGATGTGGATGTTTATTCTGTACGTCATCGGCGTGGCCTGCGTGTATGACGTTTTCGATCAGCAGTTCGCCACCTTCTTCAAATCGTTCTTCGCGACCCCGGAAGCAGGCACCCGTGCCTTTGGTTTCGCCACCACCGCGGGAGAAATTTGTAACGCCATCATTATGTTCAGCTCGCCGTGGATTATTAACCGCATCGGGGCGAAGAATACCTTGCTGATTGCCGGGATGGTGATGGCGGCAAGAATGATTGGCTCTTCCTTCGCCACCACCGCCGCGGAAGTGGTGGCGCTGAAAATGCTCCATGCGCTGGAGGTGCCGTTCCTGCTGGTGGGCGCCTTTAAATATATTACCGGCGTGTTTGACGTCCGGCTGTCGGCGACCATTTACCTGGTGGGCTTCCAGTTCGCCAAGCAGGTGGCGGCGATCTTCCTCTCCGCCTTCGCCGGGAATATGTATGATCGGATTGGTTTCCAGGAGACCTATATGATCCTCGGCGGTATTGCCCTCACCGTCACTTTAATATCGGCGTTTACGTTAGCGGGTAAGACGAAAACTGAGCCGCTGCGCGATAATGCGATGACGGTTTAATCATTGGAAGGTAAGATCACATGGATGTGACTGAAAGATAAGAATATTTTTATGGTGAAAATGAAAGAGCGCATAAGCAGCGGTAGGCATTAAAATATAAGGAATGAACAATAACCGCCAGAATTGTACCCGGCTTTACCCTATATAAGGGCTATAACTTATTCTTCTTTTTGTAAAAAAGAGATAATCCTTTCGGTCAATAAAAGTTAACTCCCTCATACTCGTGATGAGCTGTAATGATATCATCACACCTCTGTATTTCCTGTCTGGAAAGCTTGATATCTTTTTATTATTTTATTTTTCTCAATTAACGTATCTTAATAAAGATGACCAGTAAAATAAAAATGCGAGGCCAGAGTATGGATCTATGTAACGCAGCAACATGTGAACTGGATTACATTCCTGGCAGAGTTCACAATTTATAGTGAACACCATTGTTAGAGGGTATGATCAATCACCATGGCATCGATTAAAGACGTAGCGAAAAGAGCTGGGGTCTCGACGGCGACCGTATCACGAGTCCTGAATAATCACCCCAGCGTAGTCGCGGAAACGCGTAAGGCGGTGCGGGAGGCGATGGATTATCTTTGCTATGTTCCCAGCAAAAGTTCGTTTCAGCTTAGCGGGAAATGTTCAGGGCTGATTGGTGTGGTTTTGCCTAATCTGGTGAATCCTCACTTCTGTGAACTGCTGGCGACGGTGGAAGAAGAGGCCCGGTATATCGGCAAATCGGTGATCGTTAAAACGCATCAGAATCAGCCGCAGCAGGATAAACATATTATTCAGACCTTAGTGGGGATGGGTATTGACAGTTTGCTATGGGTGCCGACAGAAGCAGAAGCCGAACTTTCAGAATGGTTAAGCATTACCCGGATCCCGGTCGCCGTCGTCACCCAGGTATCCCGGTTCTTTAATTCCGTATCGATTAATCAGGACCGGGGCGCAGAAAGTATTGCGGAACATTTTATTCATACAGGCCATCTTTCATTTGGCTTTGTGGCCCAGGAAGGGGTGGATAGCCGTAAGGTTTCGTCGTACAGCAAAAAAATAGCGAGTCACGGTTTAAAGCTTGCTAAAGATAATTCGTTCTGGATAGCCAAAGGCGAGGGTGAAAAGATATCAGGCCATATTAGTATTCTTGATGATGTTATCGAGAAACTCAGCGAGCCGACGCGAACCTGTACATGCCTCTTAGTGTATAATGATATTGCGGCAAACTATATTATCGATGGACTAAAAGAAAAAGGCATCTCCGCTCCTGAAGATATTGCGATTGCCAGCTTTGATAATACCCTATTGGCGCAAACAAAAAAAATCACCAGCGTTGCACAGCCGGTAAATGAAATTGCTCACCTCGCGTTTCAGATGGTGAAACATCAACAGCAGCCGGACAGTATTGAAATGCACGAAATTGTCACTCGGTTAATTATTCGTGAGAGCAGCGTAAAAATTAATATTACTTCCCTGTAAGGGATTTATGTTTAGAAATGGCGCGAAATTTGGCGCCATGGGCTCCTTTTAACAAAAAAATAGGTGTATTTATGTCTGCTACCGCAATGGAAAAGCCAAGCGCTTATGAAAAGCTGGGGCTGAGGGAGAAGATCGGCTACGGCATGGGTGACGCCGGTTCAGGAATGATATGGAGCGTACTGGCGCTCTATCTGACGTGGTTCTATACCGATGTCTATGGCCTCAATGCCGGAGTGGTGGGCACATTATTCCTGGTGATTCGCATCTTCGACGCGTTTAGCGATCCGCTGATGGGGGCAATCTGCGACCGCACCGTGTCGCGCTGGGGAAAATTCCGTCCATGGCTATTATGGATGGCATTTCCGTTTGGTCTGGGGGCGGTACTGATGTTCACGACCCCAGAGCTCAGCATGAACGGCAAGATTATTTATGCCTGGGTTACCTATCTGGTTATGTCGCTGATTTATACCGCGATTAATATTCCCTATTGCTCGGTCGGCGGCGTCATTACCCTCAATCAGAAAGAGCGTATGGGCTGTTTGTCATGGCGCTTTTTCCTGAATGGCCTGGCAACATTAATTATCTCCTCCTCTATTCTGCCGTTAACGGACTGGCTGGGTAATGGCGACCGCGCCTCCGGTTTCCAGCTGACCATGGTCATTATGGGTGGTGCGGCAACGCTGATGTTCCTGTTCTGCTTTTCCAGCATTAAAGAGCGGGTGGTATCGGTTAAGCAAAACGAGTCGTTGAAAAAAGACCTGCGGGACATTATCAAAAACGATCAGTGGCTCTTAATGATCTCTATTACTTTCCTGAACGTTTTTCCGGCATTTATCCGCGGTGGCGTCACTATTTATTATGCGACTTATGTCATGAAGGCGTCTGTCGGATTTATTACCTTCTTTATGGCGCTGGGCGTGGCCTGTAATATGCTGGGCAGCGTGCTTGCCAAACCGCTTACCGATCGCTTTGATAAGCTGGCGCTATTCCGCATTATTAACATTATTCTCGGTATTCTGTCATTTGCGCTGTGGTTTATCGATCCGCAATCGCTGACCCCGCTGATGGCGCTATTTATCGTCATTAACATTCTGCATTTAATTCAGTCTGGCCCCATCCTGTGGGCGATGATGTCCGACGTCGATGACTACGGTGACTGGAAATTTGGTAAACGCCTGACCGGCATCTCCTTTGCGGGAAACCTGTTTATGCTCAAAATGGGGCTGGCGGTCGCTGGCGCAATCGTCGCCTGGATTCTGGCGTTTACCGGCTATGTCGCGAATGAGCCGCAGCAGAATTCTCAGACTATTCAAGGGATTATTATGATGTTCTCACTGTTGCCGATGGTGAGTTATTTCATCAGCGCGTATCTGGTGCGCTACTTCAAGCTGAATAACGCGTTCCTTGAGAAAATCAAAACGGATCTTGCTAAACGTGAGCTGGAAAAAGGTCGCGATTAATCGCCAGCGGGTCAGGCTATCCGTACTATTTATCATTAAATATCAGTATTAATCAAATCAGAATTTTTTTAATTGATTTTCTGTTCATAGCAGAGGAGGTTCTTCATGACGCATGATAATTATTATGACGTGACGCAGTGGCATATTGGTAATCCTAACAAGGATATCGGCGAAGTTATCAACAGTATTATCCTCGATATTAAAAAACGGCAAACTGCAACCGATATTAATAATGGCGGAAAACCCGGTGCCATCATCTATATCCCACCAGGCGACTATCATCTGAAGACGCAGGTTTTGATCGATATCAGTTATTTAAAAATAATGGGTGCCGGACACGGTTTTGTCTCCTCAAGTATTCGCTTCAATACGCCAGCTGATGACTGGGCGAATTTGCATGATATTTGGCCGGGTGGCAGCCGTATTCTGGTCGATATTTGTGCGCACCCCCGTGATGAAGAACACGCTGGTGCTGCATTTTACGTGAAACGCAGCGGAGCGCCGCGAATTAGTTCTGTAGCGTTTGAAAACTTCTGTATTGATGGCCTGCACTTTATTGATGATGGGCTGGGAAAAAACGATCCGGAAAATAGCTATACAAACGGCAAAACTGGGATTTATATCGCCAGCGCTCAGGATGCTTTTCGGATTACAGGCATGGGATTTATCTACCTTGAGCATGGTCTCACGACATATAATAGTGATGCTATGGCGATCCATAATAACTTTATCGCCGAATGCGGTAACTGCATCGAGCTTCGTGGCGCCGGCCAGGCTTCTAAAATAACCGATAACCTGATTGGCGCAGGCTATAAAGGCTATTCGATTTATGCCCAAAACTTCGGTGGGTTATTAATTTCCGGCAACAATATCTTTCCGCGTGGCGCCAGCAGCGTTCATTTATCTGGCGTTGTTCGTTCCACTGTGACCGGTAATCGGTTGCACTCATTTTATCCAGGAATGTTGGTTCTGGAGAATAACTGTGCGGAGAATCTCATCGCGGCAAATCATTTTTTCCGCGATCGCGAACCCTGGCCGCCGATGCAGGCCTATGACAATGGCCTGGATGATGCCTATGGTCTGCTGCATATCAATGGTAGTCATAATTCGGTGATTGCCAATCATATTTCCGAAACGATTGATATCCAGTACCTTCGGCCGCAGGGAACAAAGCCGGTCATCATCCGACTGGTTTCCGGTAAAGGGAACTACCTTGCGAATAATCATATTGTTGCGACCACGGAAGCGTCAGCACAGCAGGCGCAATCCTCTGAAGAGGACGCTTGCTTTGCGGCTCAGGTCAGCGCTTTGCTGATGACGGATAGATTAAAAGCCCTTGATGCGGTCGCGGTGCTGGTAGAAAAAGCGTCGTCTCTAAACACGATACTTGATTGCGGCAATAGTCAACAGGTGATGATGGACAGAGCGACGAATGCCTTCAGGGCTACGCCAGCTCCCGGCAATATAGAGATGGAATAAACCGGCAGGAGACGCGACAGCGCACGGTTAGTCGTCCTTCCCTGCGTCGCAAACAGTTGCCCCGCTCAGCACAGCGGGGCAACCGTGGTTTCACGCCAGATAAAACACTTCTTTGAGCTCCGCGCTCAGCGGGCTGTTGTCCGGGTTGCTGGGCATCACCTCGCGCATGTATTTCCACCAGCGCTGGCACACTTCCGTGCTGGCGACCGCTTCCCAGCGGGCTTCCGACTCAATCTCCACCGTGGCGAACAGCAGGTGGCGTTCTTTATCGAGATAGATGGCGTAGTGGTGCGCGCCGTGGGCTTTCAGCGTAGCCTCCAGCTCCGGCCAGATGGGGTTATGACGGCGCTGGTACTCCTCGTGCGCGTCGGGGTTCACCTGCATGACAAAGGCTTTACGGATCATAATGCCTCCAGATAGAGCTCGCGGACCTCATCGCGGCTGGCGGGGCGCGGGTTACATGGCGCGCACGGGTCGGCCAGCGCTTTGTCCAGCCAGCCTTCGATATCGGCTTTGCTGACGCCAAGCTGGCTGAAGCCCTGGGGGATCCCCACGCGTTTGCTCAGCGCGCGAATGGCGTTGATGGCCTCCATGCTGGCGGCTTCATCGCTCATGCCGCGGGTATCGACACCCATCGCCTGCGCCACGCGGGCGAAGCGCGCCACGGCGTTCGGGCGGTTAAAGTTTTCGATGATCGGCAGCAGGATGGCGTTGCACACCCCGTGCGGCAGGTTGTGGGTGGCGCCAGGCTGATGGGCCAGGGCGTGTACCAGCCCGAGGCCGGCGCTGTTGAACGCCATGCCCGCCAGATACTGGCCAAACGCCATCTGCTCGCGGGCCTGCAGATCGTGTCCATCGTCTACCGCTTTCGGCAGCCACAGGTTGATCAGGCGGATGGCCTCGAGGGCGTTGGCGTCGGTCAGGGGATGGGCGCCAACGGAGACAAAGGCCTCAATGGCGTGGGTCAGGGCGTCCATGCCGGTGGCGGCGGTAACGGCTGGCGGGATGTCGAGCATCACGCTGGCGTCGTCGACGGCGATATCCGGGATCAGGTTCGGGTCGATAATCACCTCTTTTACCTGACGCTCGCTATCGATAATCACTGCGTTGCTGGTCATCTCCGCCGCCGTGCCGGCAGTGGTGTTGATGGCCACCAGCGGCACGCCAGCGTTTTTCACTTTGCCGACGCCGGAATAGGCTATGGAGGGGCCAGGGTTGGCGGTGAGGATTTTTATCGCCTTGGCGGTATCAATTGGGCTGCCGCCGCCGAAGGCGATCAGGTAATCGCAGCGGGCCGCCTGGTACGCCGCATAGCCTTGCTGCACCAGCGCTTCGGTAGGGTTGGGGAACACGTCGTCAAACAGCTGATATGCCATCTGCTGTTCATCCAGCGCGGAAAACAGACTGTCCAGCAGGCCCAGCTTCACCAGCTGCCCGTCGGTGACGATCAGCGCCTTGCCCCACTGTTTGCCCGCTACCAGCTTGACCATATCGCCGATAGCGCTTGCGCCGTGGAGGCTGATTTTAGGTAGTGCCAACATAAAACTCATGATAATTCTCCTTAATGTTGATTTGGGTAATCCGTTTCCCTTCACCCACTCCCGGGTCGCGGCTGGCGCCTTACCCGGGCTACAGGTTCACTGGCGTCTGCAGGCCGCCAGGACAGGTGCGTAGCACCGCCTCCGGGATTTAGGGCGAGGGGGGAAATTAACATCGTCTTCGCTGCAGCATCCGCCGGGTCATAATCGGCAGGGAGATAACCACGATCAGCATCGCGCCGATAATCACCGACATCACGATGCCGGGGACGTTGAGCAGGCTCAGGCCGAAGGTCACCAGCCCCATCAGAAAGGCGGCGATGATCACCCCGGGCATGCTGCCGGAGCCGCCGAGAATATTGACGCCGCCGAGCACCGCCATGGTGACAACCGCCAGCTCCCAGCCCATCGCCAGGGTAGGGCGGGTACTGCCGAGCCGTGAGGTCAGCAGGACCGCCGCCAGTCCGGCCATCAGCCCGACCAGCGCGAACAGCGCCAGGTTATGGCGCTTCACGTTTATCCCGGAGTACCAGGCGCCGGTCGGATTATTGCCGATGGCGTAGGTCCGGCGACCAAAGTTGGTTTTATGCAGCAGGAAGGTGAAGGCGGCCGCGAGGAGGATAAACAGCGCAAACTCAAAAGAGAGCGCGCCCCACACGTACCCCTGGCCGAACCAGGCAAAGCTCTCCGGGTAGTGGTTGAGCGCCTGATCGCCCAGCAGGATATAGGTGATGCCGCGATACAGGCTCATGGTGCCGATGGTGATCACGATCGACGACAGGTTAAAACGCGTCACCAGGATACCGTTGAACAGGCCGCACAGCAGACCCACGCCCAACCCGACCAATACCAGCAGCGGCGTATCCATCCCCACCGCCGCGCAGAAGCCCATCACCGTTGAGCTGAGCGCCATCGTCGAGGCTACCGAAAGATCGATTTCCCGGGCGATAATCAGCATCGCCATCGGCAGGACGACGATCGCCTTCTCGGTAAAGGTGAAGGTGGCGTCCGACAGGTTCCAGATATTAAGGAAATAAGGGGAAGCCAGGGCGTTGCCGATAAATACCGCCAGGGTGACCGCCAGTAAAAACCCTTCCCAGCACAGCAGGCGGCGCAGCGGCGACGGCGCGGCCGGGGCGTTTTTCATCTCTTCAGATACCATCATCTTGCTCATGATTTCACCCCCTGTTTCTGCCGGGCTAGCGCCGCGTTACGCAGGATTAACCGCCCGTGACCGCGATTGCCGCGCTCGTTAAGCAGCACCGCCATGACGATCACCGCCCCGGAAATCGCCATTTGCCAGAACGGCGAGATGCCGATCACCGGCAGGGCATTATTGATGACGCCGAGGAACAGCGCGCCGCACAGGCAGCCCAGCACCCGTCCGCTTCCGCCCATGGTGCTGATACCGCCGATCACGCAGGCGGCGACCACCTGCAGTTCAAAGCCGTTCGCTACGTCGACATAGGCGACGGCGAAGCGCGAGATCCACAGATAGCCGCAGAAGCCGGCCAGCGCGCCGGAGAGACAGAAGCTGACGAACTGCATTTTCCCGGCGTTAATACCGGTGTAGTACGCCGCCGTCGCGTTGCCGCCTGCGGTGTATAAGGCCCGGCCGGTGCGGCTGTAGCGCAGGAAATAACCCACCAGCAGCAGCGCGGCGATGGCGCACCAGCTCAGCAGCGGCAATCCCAGGAGGGCGCTGCGCGGCAGACTGAGGAAATCAGCGCTCATCTGATGTGAGTTAACCCAGCCGCCGTCGGTCAGCAGAAAGATAATGCCGCGATAAATGCTCATGGTGCCCAGGGTCACCACGATGGCGGGAATGCCGAGGCGCCAGACCAGCAGGCCGTTAATCACCCCCATCAGCAGGCCCAGCAGGGTTGCCAGCGCCAGCAGCGCCACCACCGGAATACCCGGATAGTGGGCGTTAAGCAGGGCGACGATCATCCCGGTCAGCGCCAGGTTGGCGGCCATCGACAGATCGATGCCTTTGGTGAGCAGCACCATCATCTGCCCGAGGGCGAGGATGATAAGGATGGCGGTATCGTTAAACATCTCCACCAGATTGCCCGGTGAAACAAACGATGGCGCCCGGCTGCCAATGGCGCCGATCATCAAAATGATGACCACCGCCAGCAGCGCTTCGCGATGCTTCAGCCATGCGTGTCCCATCATGCTGCCTCCTGGCCAATGCCGCTGGCGGCGCTAACGATGGTTTCCGCCGTCGCTTCCCCGGCCCGGTACTCGGCGACCATCAGCCCTTCGTGCATCACGATAATCCGGTCGGCCATGCCCATCACTTCCGGCAACTCTGACGAGACCATAATCACCGCCAGCCCCTGGCTGACCAGCTCGGACATAAACTGATGCACGGCGGCTTTAGAGCCGATATCGATGCCTTTGGTCGGCTCGTCGAGGATAATCACCTCGGGATGGGTCGCCAGCCATTTGCCGATCACCACTTTCTGCTGGTTGCCGCCGGAGAGGGTCTCCACCGGCTGCCCCCAGCTGAAGGCTTTAACCTGCAGGCGCGAGGCGTACTCGTCCGCCAACCGCCATTCCCGGGCGTCGTTCAGGACGCCGTTAGGGTTGAGCTTACTGAGCTGCGGCAGACTGATGTTTTGGGCGATGGGCAGGGCGATGATCGCCCCCTGTTTCTGCCGCTCTTCCGGTACGCAGACGATGCCCGCGCGGATGGCGTCGGCGGGCTGGCGAAAGCGCATGGGGCTGCCGTTCAGCCGGATCTCGCCGGAGGAGGGATGCGTTACGCCGGAGAGCGCCTGCATCAGCTCGGTGCGTCCGGCGCCCACCAGGCCGTAAAAGCCGAGAATTTCTCCCTTGCGCAGGCTGAAGCTGATGTGGGCAAACTCGGTAGGATGACAAAGATCGTTTACCTCCAGCACAGTTTCTCCGGGCGAGCAGTCGACTTTCGGGTAGGTTTGGTCGATCGCCCGGCCCACCATCATCGACACCATCCGCTCTTCGGTGATATCGCTCATCGCCCCGGAGCTCACGTACCCGCCATCGCGCAGGATAGTGTAATAGTCGGCCAGCTCGAAAATTTCATCGAACTTATGCGAGATAAACAGGATCGCTTTGCCGTCCTGCTTCAGACGCTCAACGATCTGATAAAACTCCAGAATTTCATGTTGCGAGAGCGCGGCGGTCGGCTCATCCAGGATCACCACCTGGGCGTCGAAAGCCAGCGCCCGGGCAATCGCCACCATGTGCCGTTGGGCGATGCTGAGCGTTTTTAGCGTGGCGCGCGGGTCGATCAGAACTTCAAGCCGGGCGAGGATCTCGCCAGCCCGGCGATGCATCGCGGGCCAGTCGAGCGTTTTGAACAGCCCCTTATACAGATACTGACCGACGAAAATGTTTTCGCTGACCGAGAGTTCGTCAAACAGCACGGTTTCCTGGTGAATGGCGGTGATCCCCACCTTGTGCGCCGATTCCGGCGTCGGCAGATGAATGGGGATCGCTTTATAGAGGATCTCCCCCTCTTCGGGCTGATAAATACCGGTCATCACTTTGACCAGCGTGGATTTCCCCGCGCCGTTTTCGCCGATGAGGGCGGTCACTTTGCCGGGCCAGAGATCAAGCTGTACGTTCTCAAGGGCACGCACACCGGGAAAAATCTTGGTGATCCCCTTCAGCGACAGCAGTGGCGTTGATGCTGACATGATAGTTCTCCGTAAAATCGCCCCTCACCCTAACTCTCTCCCCAAAAGGGAGAGGGAACGGTCCGGCGCCCGCTGGCCGCATCGCGCAGAGGGCCGGGGTGAGGGAACAAGGGTTAGAAAATCTTCGAGAACTTATCGATGTTGCTCGCATCGTAGACAAACGGCTCGGCCATCGCGCCGTTCCCCTCGGCATCCAGCTTCACTTTGCCCAGCTTGCCCATACTGGCTTCGGTTTTGGTCGCGGTGCCTTTGACTAAATCGTCGGCCAGATAGGTGGCGGCGTAGCCCAGGTCAATCGGGTTCCAGATGGCGAAACTTTTGCTGGCGCCAGACTTGATCGCGCCGGCCATTTCCGACGGCAGCCCCAGCCCGGTGACATACACTTTGCCGATTTCGCCCTGGTCCTTCACCGCCTGCGCGGCGGCAACGATCCCCACCGACGAAGGCGAAACAATGACTTTCAGGTCCGGATATGATTTCAGCAGGCCCACCGCTTCGCGGTAGCTTTTATCCGACAGATCGTCACCGTAGGCGACCGTGACAAGGTGTACGGACGGATACTGCGGCAGCACCTTTTTCATCTCCTCAATCCAGATATTCTGGTTAGTGGAGGTCGGAGTGGCGCTTAACACTGCCACATCCCCCTTCTCCACGTTCAGCGCCTTCAGCGCATCGGCGGCGAGCTTGACGTTGGTCTCGCCAATTAAGGCGTTATTGGAGGGATTAAGATGGATTTGGCGGCCTGCCGGCGCCACGCCGGAGTCCCACGAGACCACCTTGATGCCGCGCTGCATCGCTTTTTTCAGCACCGGCACCACCGCGTCCGGATCGTTAGCGGAAATGGCGATCGCATCCACCCCCTGGGCGATCAACCCGTTCAGCACGTCGATCTGCGCTTCGGCGGTAGTGGTGGTCGGGCCGGTGTAGATCACTTTGACATCACCTAACTCTTTGGCTGCCTGTTGGGCGCCAACGTTGGCGGCTTCGAAGAAGCCATTTCCCAGCGATTTCGCCACGAGGGCGATTTTGACTTCTGCTAAGGCGGAACCGGACAACGCCAGGGCGGCAACGGTGAGGATCAAGCTTGTCTTTGTTTTCATTGCTTTTACTCCACATGAGTCAGTTTTGTAGGGTTTGCAGGTGAGGCTTCGCCCCGTCTCGGTGAGCGGGGCGCGATGTTGTTATGGATAAAGATCTAACGCGGACTGCAGCGGCTGCACGTTGAAGCGTTTGCCAAGGGCGATAAGCTCTTCGCGAGTGATGGTCTGCTTCATACCGCCCATGGACAAGACTTTCACCAGCACTTCGGCGGACTTCTCGGCGGTGTCGATCAGGCCGAAGGTCTCATCCAGGGTTGGGCCGCTGCCGAAGACGCCGTGGAACGGCCACAGCACCAGCGAGTGTTTTTGCATGGTTTCCGCAGTGGCCTGGCCGATTTCATCGGTGCCTGGCACCATCCATGGCAGAATGCCGACGCCGTCCGGGAAGACCACCAGACATTCGGTGCTGCCTTCCCACAGCTTGCGGGTGAACAGATCGCTGTGGTTCTCCAGGACGTAGGTCAGGGCGATCAGGTTGGTGGCATGACAGTGCATGATCACCCGGTCCTTGCCGTCGGTCAGTTTGATGCGCTCGCTGTGCGACAGGAAGTGTGCCGGCAGCTCGGAGGTCGGCACCGCATCCTCCGTCAGGCCCCACAGGATATGGTATCCCGCGCCGTCGCTGTCGACTTTCACCACGCCAAGGTTAGCGGCCGGGTCGAGCTGGACATTACGGAAGAATTTGCCGGAGCCGGTGACGATAAACGGCTGGTTAGCCAGGGTTGGCATCGGCTGGCTGAGGGCGATATAGCGCGGTTTAGCGTGGAAATCCGCCACGTAAGGTTCGATATCCGCCTCATCCAGACGCAGCGTCAGGTTGCCGCCGTTGCGCTCGTCCCAGCCCTTCAGCCAGGCGTCGGAGGTGGCTTTGATCATGCCCTGGACGAACCAGGCGTCGATAATGTTCTGCATAGTCTTGTCTTTCCTGTTGATTCGGTGAGGGGTTGACCCCCTCACCCTAAATATGTGCGTGCCCCCGGATTGCGCCGTAAACGGCTTATCCGGGCTACCGGTTCGTAGCCCGGGTAAGGCGTCAGCCGCGACCCGGGGAAGCCCGTGCATTACCCGCGCTGGCTCAGAACCGCATTCTCATAAGCCCGCACGTTGTCCAGCCACTGGCTGCCCGCCGGCGTGTCGTGACGCTGGCAGTACATCTCCCAGATGGCCTGCCACGGCAGGGATTTTTGCTCTTCGAGCAGCGCCAGGCGGGCGGTGTAATCGCCGTCGTTCTCCAGCTGGCGCAGCTGATCGGTCGGTTCCAGCAGGGCGCGCAGCAGCGCTTTTTTCATATTGCGGGTACCAATCACCCAGGCCGCGATGCGGTTGATGGAGGCATCGAAGAAGTCGAGGCCGATGTGCACGCGGTCAAACAGGTTATGGCGAATGATTTCGCTGGCGATGGCCTGGGTCTCATCATCCAGCAGCACCACGTGGTCGCTGTCCCAGCGCACCGGGCGGCTGACGTGCAGTAGCAGACGCGGGATGTAGAGCATGGCGGCGGAGATCTTGTCGGAGATGACCTCCGTCGGGTGGAAGTGGCCGGCATCCAGGCACAGCGCCGTCTGGCGGCTGGTGGCGTAGCCCATATAGAACTCGTTGGAGCCGACGGTGTAGCTTTCGGCGCCGATACCGAACAGCTTGCTCTCCACAGCGTCAATGTGATGCGCCGGGTCGAATTTTTCGCTGATGACTTCATCCAGCGCGTTCAGCAGCCGCTGGCGCGGCGCGAAGCGGTCAACGGTAATATCCTTCATGCCGTCCGGCACCCAGATATTCATCACCGACGGGGTGCCCAGCTGTTCGCCAAAATAAGCGGATACGCGGCGGCTGGCTTTGCAATGGTCGATCCAGAACTGGCGGATCTCATCGTTGGCATGCGACAGGGTAAAGCCGTCGGCGCTCAGCGGATGCGAGAAGCAGGAGGGGTTGAAATCCAGCCCCAGTTTGTTGGCTTTCGCCCACTCAACCCAGTTTTTAAAGTGCTCCGGCTTAATCTCATTGCGCGCCACCGGCGCGTCGGATTCCAGATAAATAGCGTGCAGGTTGAGACGCTTTGGCCCCGGGATCAGGCTCAGCGCCTGCTCAAGGTCGGCGCGTAGCTCCTGAGCATTGCGCGCTTTGCCCGGGTAGTTGCCGGTGGCCTGGATGCCGCCGGTCAGGCTTCCCGCCGGATTTTCGAACCCGGCGACGTCGTCACCCTGCCAGCAGTGCATGGATACGGGCAGACGGTCCAGCTGGCGCAGGGCCTCCTCGACATCCACGCCGACGGCGGCGTAGCGCTGCTTAGCAATTTCCCAGGCTTGTTCAAGTTGAGTGGTCATGCGCAAAGCTCCTTGGTCTGTTGTGGCTGAAACTGCGCCACGAAACGGGCAATTTCACTATCAGGATTGGGGGTAAAGGTGGTGAGGGACGCGTTGCCGCGCACCACCTGACGAAACTCATCGACGCTGGCCAGCTCGTCGAGGGTCATTAGCTGGATGCCGATATTGCCGAGGGTGGAGGCCTCTGTCGGGCCGGCCACGACGACGATCCCGCAGGCGTCGGCGCATAGCTGGTTAAGCAGTTCGTTCTGGCAGCCGCCGCCGACGATATGCAGCTGGCTGAAGGGCTGGCGGCGCAGCGCCGCCAGCTCGTTAAGCACCCGGGCGTAGAGCAGCGCCAGGCTGTCGAAAATGCAGCGCGCCAGTTCGGCGTCGCTGTCAGGCACCGGCTGACCGGATCCGCGGCAGGCGGCCTGGATCTCGGCGCTCATACTGGCCGGGTTGATAAAGCGGTCGTCATTGCAGTCAATGATGAAGCGGCATGCCGGCAGCGCGGCGGTGCGGGCGATTAGCCCCTGCAGGTCGCTGACGTTTTGCTCTTTTAGCACCCGCTGCAGCAGCCACAGCCCCATAATATTTTTCAGCACCCGATAGCGGCCTTCGGCCCCGCCTTCGTTGGTGATATTGGCCTGCAGCGCCGCGTCGCAGGTGTACGGGGTCAGGCTTTCAAACCCCATCAGCGACCAGGTCCCGGAGGAGAGATAGGCGGCGTGGCGGTCGGCCAGCGGGGAGGCGATCACCGCGCTGGCGGTGTCGTGGCTGGCGACGGCGACCACCGGGATGTTATTACCCTGCGGACAAATCCAGTGGCCGATAACGTTGCCGGGATGCGTCGGCGCACCGAACCATTCGCGCGGCGCGCCGGTCCAGTTCAGCAGCGTCTCATCCCAGCTATCGCTGTGGATGTTGACCAGCTGGGTGGTGGTGGCGTTGGTATATTCCCAGTTCAGATTGCCGGTCAGGCGGAAGCTGAAATAGTCGGGGATCAGCACGGCATGGGCGGCCTGACTGACCAGCTCCGGCTGCTGCTCCACCAGGGCGCGCAGCTGATAAAGGGTGTTAAACGGCAGAAACTGAATGCCGCTGCGGCGATAGATCTCCGCCCGGCCCAGCTGTTCTTCAGCGTGACGTAGCAGGCCCTGGGTGCGATCGTCACGATAGGAGACCGGCAGCCCGACGCGCTGACCTTGCTTATCCAGCAGGACATAATCCACGCCCCAGGTATCGATGCCGATGCTGTCGATCAGGATGCCCTGCTCACACACTTTCTCCAGCCCGCGGCGGATCTCGCCTTCGAGGCTATCGAGATCCCAGCAGTCGAAGCCATCCACCTTCTGCAGGCTGTTGGTGAAGCGATGAATTTCACGCAGCGTCAGGGCGCGCGGCCCGGACTGATAGCTGGCGAGCATGACCCGCCCGCTGGAGGCGCCTAAATCGACGGCGACACAATGACGAATACTCATGGAACGACCCTTCTTAAAATCATTGTCCGCAGTCTAAAAAAGGGCGCTGACTAACACCTTCTCGCTACGGACAGCCGAAACTGGCCGCTGGCAAGAAAGCAAAGGTGACCGTGAGGAAAATCACAAATTGCGGTTTTGGGCGATGGTGAGGAGGATGTGATGGGGTCCGCAGTTCCGCATCTTTCCGGCTGATTCTTGAAAAAGCGGCAGGATTTACGAATTTCGCGGTCAAAAATTGAAGGCCGGATAGCCAACCCTTCATTACTATCAGCCGGTGACTGATAATTTTTCTCATTACGAGGGTGGCATCATGACCATATTGCACAGTACGGATTTCTTTAAGGCCGGGATCTCGACGGTGGCTATTGAACCCCGCCTCCCTCAGTCGGCCTTTCCGGAGCATCACCATGATTTCCATGAAATTGTCATCGTGGAGCAGGGCACGGGCATTCACGTCTTCAATGGCCAGCCCTATACCATCGGTGGCGGCTCGGTCTGCTTTATCCGCGATCACGACCGGCATCTTTACGAGCACACGGACAATCTGTGTCTGACCAACGTGCTCTATCGCGCGCCGGATGCGTTTCGTTTTCTCGCCGGGGTCAGCCAGCTGCTGCCCCAGGAGCAGGAGGGCAACTACCCATCGCACTGGCGGGTGAACCAGACGGTCCTGCAGCAGGTGCGGCATATCGTGGCGCAGATGGAGGCCATGGGGAGCGAAACGGATACCCATGCCGTCGCCAGCCGTGAGATCCTGTTTATGCAGCTGCTGGTGCTGCTGCGGAAAAGCAGCCTTGCGGAAGAGGCCACCAACAACGATGCGCGGCTGAATCAGCTGCTGGCCTGGCTGGAAGACCATTTTGCGAAGGAGATCTGCTGGGAGGAGGTGGCGGCGCAGTTTTCGCTGTCGCTGCGTACTCTACACCGCCAGCTGAAGCAGCAGACCGGCCTGACGCCGCAGCGCTATCTCAATCGGGTGCGCCTGATGAAAGCCCGCCACCTGCTGCGCCACAGCGATGAAAGCGTGACTGATATCGCCTATCGCTGCGGATTCGGCGACAGTAACCACTTTTCGACGCTTTTTCGCCGCGAGTTTTCCTGGTCGCCGCGCGATATCCGCCAGGGGCGCGACGCTATTCTTCAGTAACGCGAGAGGAGTCAACGTATTGCGGACCAAAAACGCGAATAATGCGCCGTTATCCGCGTTGGGAGTGTGAGCCGTGGCCGGTCTGATTCTACGTAAAGAGGAGTTTTTCCCTTCCGCCACGCAGGCGGTGGCGGTGGCCGACCGCTACCCGCAAAACGTCTTCGCTGAACACACCCATGAGTTCTGCGAGCTGGTGCTGGTGTGGCGGGGCAACGGGCTGCACGTTCTCAACGACCGTCCCTGGCGCATTACCCGCGGCGATCTGTTCTATATTCGCGCCGAAGATAAACACTCCTATGCTTCCGTTAACGATCTGGTTCTGCAGAACATCATCTATTGCCCGGAGCGGCTGCAGCTCAATTTCGACTGGGCGGGGGCGATCCCTGGCCTCTTCGGCACGCCGTGGAAGCCCCACTGGCGCATGGGCAGCACCGGTATGGCGCAGGCGCGCCAGGTAATTAGCCAGCTTGAGCACGAGTGTTCCCGGCACGATGCGCAGGGGAATGCGATGGCCGAGCTGCTGTTTGCTCAGCTGGCGCTGACCCTCCAGCGCCATCGCTACGCAACGGATAATCTGGCGGCAACGCAGCGCGAAGCGCTGTTGGACAAACTGCTGGCCGCGCTGGCGGCCAGCCTGAGCCGACCCTTTGTCCTGGAGCGTTTCTGCGAGCAGGAGGGCGGCAGCGAGCGGGCGCTACGGCAGCAATTTCGCCAGCAAACCGGCATGACCATCAATCACTATTTACGTCAGCTACGGATCTGCCATGCGCAGTATCTGTTGCAGCATACCGAGCGCTTAATCGGCGATATCGCCATGCAGTGCGGCTTTGAGGACAGTAACTACTTTTCGGTGGTGTTCAGCCGGGAAATCGGCATGTCGCCGGGGCAGTGGCGGCAGCGCAGTCGCGCCGCCGCCTGAAGAGCGTCTTTGTCAGGCAGATGATCCGGTGCTTAACTGGCCATTCCCAGACCGACGATGTTGGCGGCGATGATGATCACCACGCAGCCGAGGCTCAGGACGCTCACCGGACGACGACCGGCGTTGTTCCACTCTTTCAGCACCAGACCCACCAGACCGCCGCACAGTACGTAGAAACTCATGTGCAGCATCCAGCTCATATAGTCATACTGCGCCGGAATGCTGGCGTGGCCCCAGGCATAGAAGAAGAACTGGAGATACCACATCAGGCCGCCGAGGGCGGAAAGCAGTAGGTTGCTGATGATGAGCGGTTTGGCCAGTGAGAAATCGGCTTTGACTGACAGAGTCTTCACTTTCGCCAGACGAATAAAGCAGAAGCCAAGGTTGACCAGCGCCCCGCCGCCCATAATCACCACGTAGCTTGGCAGCGCCGCATATAACGGGTCGACGCCGAGCGCCGCGGCGGCATCATGCATCGGTTTGGCGGCGTTCATCGCGAACGACATCCCTGCCGAGAAGATACCGCACATCACCGCCAGCAGAAGCCCTTTCTTCAGATTGAACTCTTCGGCTTTGATGCCCATTTTGCGCTCTTTCAGCTGGCCCGCGCGGGTGACGATGCCAACGCCAACCACCGCCACCAGCACGCCGAGCAGCGTCATTTGACCGCCCTGGGTGTGCATCAGCACCGAAAACTGACCGTTAATAATCGGCGTCATCAGCGTACCGACAATCAGCGTGATGCCAATGGCGATGCCAATCCCCATCGACATGCCGAGATAGCGCATGGTCAGGCCATAGTTGATATTACCGATGCCCCACATGGCGCCGAACAGAAAGACCGGCAGCAGCGTGGAGGCGTTAAAGGAGCGGTAGTAGGCCCAGAAATCGGGTAACAGGGTGGCGCTGATGGCCCAGGGCAGGATCAGCCAGGAGACGATCCCCCCGACCGACCACATGGTTTCCCACGACCAGTGTTTTACTTTCTTGAACGGGGCATAGAAACAGGCGGCACTGGCGGCCCCTATCAAATGCCAAAAAATACCCATCGTAATCGCGTGGTTCATTGATTTTATCCTCATCTTTTTTTATCGGAGACGGCGGCTTCCGATGCGATGAGTGTAAAAATTAGCCGCTTTGGCCGCCTTCAGGACGTTGCCACAGGATGGCGAACTCTGGCAACCATGGGCTTAATTAGTTGTTCTACATCACAAAACGACGGGTATTTCTTCTGGTTATATCCATATGAAAAATACGGCATTGATAAGCATTTTCAATACCATTTAATTAACTATAATGGACAAACTGCTTACGCGGCGTTAACACTTGAGCCGCTCGACAATAATGGAGATGATTATGAGCTATACCCTGCCATCCCTGCCGTACGCTTACGATGCTCTGGAACCGCACTTCGACAAGCAGACGATGGAGATCCATCACACCAAACACCACCAGACCTACGTGAACAATGCCAACGCCGCGCTGGAAAGCCTGCCGGAGTTCGCTAACTTGTCCGCTGAAGAGCTGATCACCAAGCTGGATCAGCTGCCGGCTGACAAAAAAACCGTACTGCGTAACAACGCCGGCGGCCACGCGAACCACAGCCTGTTCTGGAAAGGCCTGAAAACCGGTACCACCCTGCAGGGCGACCTGAAAGCGGCTATCGAGCGCGATTTCGGCTCTGTGGACAACTTCAAAGCGGAATTCGAAAAAGCCGCTGCGACCCGTTTCGGTTCCGGCTGGGCGTGGCTGGTCCTGAAAGGTGACAAACTGGCCGTTGTCTCCACCGCAAACCAGGATTCCCCGCTGATGGGCGAAGCCATTTCCGGCGCTTCCGGCTTCCCAATCCTGGGTCTGGACGTGTGGGAACACGCTTACTACCTGAAATTCCAGAACCGTCGCCCGGACTACATCAAAGCCTTCTGGGATGTGGTGAACTGGGACGAAGCTGCAGCGCGTTTTGCCGCCAAAAAATAAGGTTGCAATGTGCTAAGAGAGAAGCGAGTCTGATGGCTCGCTTTTTTTATATCGGTAGCAAGGAGAGCAGACATGCATTATCCGGTGAATGTCTTTGTCGGCAAAATCAGGGACTACACGGGCAGTCGTCCCAGCGCGATCGGCAAAATCCAGGTTGACGGCGAGTTGCAGCTCGGCGATCTCGGTCTCGAAGGGGATGAGCAGGCGGAGAAGAAAATACACGGCGGGCCGGACCGCGCGCTGTGTCACTATCCGCGCGAACACTATGCCGACTGGATCCGTGAATTCCCCCAGCAGGCCGATCGGTTCTGCGCCCCGGCGTTCGGCGAAAACCTCTCCAGCACCGGCCTCACCGAACAAAACGTCTACATTGGCGACATCTTTCGCTGGGGCGAGGCGCTGATCCAGGTCACCCAGCCGCGCTCTCCGTGCTTCAAGCTCAACTTTCATTTTGCGATCGGTGATATGGCGCAGCTGATGCAAAACAGCGGGAAGACCGGCTGGTTGTACCGGGTGATCGCCGGGGGGAAAGTCTCCAGCGATGCGCCGCTCGAACTGGTCTCTCGCCTGAGCGATGTCAGCGTCCATGAGGCCGGGGCGATTGCCTGGCAGATGCCGTTTGATGACGATCAGTACCACCGCTTATTGTCGGCCGCGGGCCTGTCGGTAAGCTGGAGTCGAACCATGCAGAAGCGCCGTTTAAGCGGCAAGATCGAGGATAATTCACGGCGATTGTGGGGGAAATAATTCCCCCATATTGGCGCTTTCCGCAGCGTCTCCCGGGTAGCGGCGCAAGCGCCTTACCCGGGCGACCTGACCGTTCCTGGCGGTAACCCGGCGCAGCGCAGGCCGGGTCAGCGTCAGGTCCGCTTATACAGCGGCAGCCAGAGGGTTAAGCGCAGACCGCCCAGCGGGCTGTCGTCGGCCTTCACCCAGCCACGGTGCTGCTGAATAGCGGTTTCGACAATCGCCAGCCCCAGGCCGGTGCCGCCGGACTCGCGGTCGCGCGCCTCGTCGGTCCGGTAGAATGGCCGGAAAATCTGCTCGCGATCCTCCGGGCTGACTCCCGGGCCGTCGTCATCGACGTTAACCGTAATCCCGTCTTTATCCACTGAGAAGCTGACGGAAATCTTGGTGTGCGAGTAGCGCAGGGCGTTGCGGACGATATTCTCCAGCGCGCTTTCCAGCGCATTGGGGTTACCGTACAGCGGCCACGGACCCGGCGGATACTCAACGGTGAACGATTTACCCATCTGCTCGGCTTCAAACGCCGCGTTGTCCAGCACTTCGCCCCACAGCTGATTGGCTTTGACCGTCTCGCTCACCAGGGCGTTTTTCGCCTGATTGCGCGACATCACCAGCAGGTCGTTGATCATGCTGTCCAGTCGGTGCGCTTCAGTTTCGATACGCTCCAGCTCTTTGCTCTCACCGCTGCGGCGGCGCAGCAGGGCGGTGCCCAGCTGCAGGCGCGTGAGCGGCGTGCGCAGCTCGTGCGAGATATCGGACAGCAGCCGTTGCTGGCTGGTCATCATCCGCTCCAGGGCCGTCACCATCTGGTTAAAGCTGGCGCCGGCGGCTAAAAACTCCTGCGGTCCGGCTTCCAGCTCCGGATGCTGCCGCAGGTTGCCCTGGGCGACCTCGTCAGCGGCATTTTTCAGCTTACGCGCCGGTTTCGCCAGGCTCCACGCCAGCCACAGCAGCAGCGGGGCGCTAACCAGCATTGTGACGATCAGCAGCAGCAGCGGCCGGTCAAACAGCAGGTTGATAAAGTCGGATTGTGAGGTGCTGGCGGGACGGATCAGATACAGCTGATAGTTATCCTCCCCATCCCTGACGGAGAACGGGCCCACCATTTCCAGGCGGCCATAGCGTTTTTTCTGCGGATGATCGGCGTTATCGGCCTGGCCGATAAAGTTGCGAATGATCTGCATCTCGTTGCGTTCTGCGCCGATCACGCGGCCTTCGCTGGTCACCAGCAGCAGGCGCTGACCCGGAGGCGCCCATTTATCGATGGCGCGAAACAGACGACGCCACCACATCAGGTCGTTTGGCGGATCGTTGGCCAGCTCGGCCTCGACGTGCTGCTCGATCATGATGCCTTGACGCTGCTCGCTTTCCAGCAGCTCGGTCATCTGCCGGGAGTCCAGTTTGGGCAGCATCAGCACCAGCATCAACACCAGCGCCAGCGTGAGCCAGAAGATGGCGAAGATGCGTGCAGTCAAACTTCCAATCATGAAGCGGAAACCATCAGATACCCGCGGCCACGCAGCGTTTTAAACCACGGATGGCCATCTTTGCGCTCCGGCAGCTTACGCCGCAGGTTGGAAATATGCATATCGATGGCGCGGTCGAACGGCGTCAGGCGCTTGCCTAACACTTCCTGGCTTAAATGTTCGCGTGACACCACCTGGCCGAGATGCTGCGCTAACAGATAGAGCAGGGTGAACTCGGTGCCGGTGAGCTCCAGCGTCTGGCCATCGAAATTGGCTTCCTGACGGCCTGGATTGAGGCTTAAGGCATCCACTTCCAGGGTCGGCGAGCCGGCTTCGGTCGTCTGCTGCTGTTCGCTCCAGTGGGAACGGCGCAGAATCGCGCGTATACGCGCCACCAGTTCGCGATCGTTGAACGGCTTAGGCAAATAGTCATCTGCGCCCAGCTCGAGGCCGAGAACGCGATCCAGCTCGCTCCCGCGCGCTGTTAGCATGATAACCGGAGTCTGGTGTGTCTGACGCAGCTCTTTAAGCGTATCGATACCGTTTTTCTTCGGCATCATTACGTCGAGCAGCAATAAATCAATGCTGTCGTCCAGAAGGGCCAGCGCCTGTTCCCCATCATGGGCCACCAGCACGTTAAAACCTTCCATATCGAGCAGCTCTTTTAACAGGGAGGTGAGCTCCCGGTCATCATCAACTAACAGGATTTTATTCATTGTTTAAATACCTCCGAGGCAGAAATTACGTCATCAAGGCCCGCTAATCCATGACTTTACGTTGTTTTACACCCCCTGACGCATGTTTGCAGCCTGAATCGTAGACTGTCTCTCGTTGAATCGCGACACAAACGTTTTGGGAGTATGTGATGCGCAATGTTATCGCTGCCGTCATGGCCTCAACGCTGGCGCTAAGTGCATATAGCCAGGCCGCTGAAGTCGTTACCAGCGTTAACTGGCTCCCCGGAGACGAAGGGGGACAGCGCGGTAGCCAGAGCCATATGTTTGACGGCATAAGTTTAACCGAGCAGCAACGTCAGCAGTTACGGGATCTTATGCAACGGGCACGCCACGACAGGCTCCCCGTTAATGTTAGCGAAATGGAGACAATGCATCGCCTTGTCACCGCAGAAAATTTTGATGAAAACGCTGTGCGCGCTCAGGCAGAAAAGATGGCGCAGGAACAGGTTGCTCGCCAGGTCGAGATGGCTAAGGTCCGCAACCAGATGTTCCACCTGCTTACGCCAGAGCAGCAAGCGGTTTTAAATGCTAAGCACCAGCAACGTATGGATCAGTTGCGTGAGGTTGCAAGGACGCAGAAAGGCTCAGCGATGATGCTTTCGAGTAGTAGCAACACCCTGCAACCCCAGTAACAAACCCTGTTTTCCTTGCCATAGACACCATCCCTGTCTTCCCCCACATGATGTGGGGGTTTTTTTTGCCCTTTTTTCGGCAAATCAACTTCTTCGCCTGTCCCTTGAGCGTCACCAGTTCAGGTTATACTAAGCGCAGTGCAGGAGAAGGAGCCTATATGAATCAATCTTATGGCCGGTTGGTCAGCCGCGCCGCTATCGCTGCGACGGCGATGGCCTCCGCGTTACTTTTGATCAAAATTTTTGCGTGGTGGTATACCGGTTCAGTCAGTATTCTGGCCGCGCTGGTGGATTCGCTGGTGGATATTGCCGCCTCGCTGACCAACCTGCTGGTGGTGCGCTATTCGCTGCAGCCTGCTGATGAAGAACATACCTTTGGCCACGGCAAAGCAGAGTCGCTGGCGGCGCTGGCGCAAAGCATGTTTATCTCCGGCTCGGCGCTGTTTCTGTTTCTAACCGGTATTCAGCACCTGGTGCGTCCGGAGCCGCTACAGGCCGCCGGCGTCGGGGTTGTCGTCACGTTGATTGCCCTGTTCAGCACGCTGGCGCTGGTGACCTTCCAGCGCTGGGTGGTGCGAAAAACCCAAAGCCAGGCGGTGCGGGCGGATATGCTTCATTATCAGTCTGATGTTATGATGAACGGCGCCATTCTGGTGGCGCTGGGCCTCTCCTGGTACGGCTGGCATCGCGCCGATGCGTTGTTTGCCTTAGGAATTGGCATCTATATTTTATATAGCGCGCTGCGGATGGGCTATGAGGCGGTTCAGTCGTTACTCGACCGCGCTTTGCCTGACGAGGAGCGTCAGGACATTATCACCATCGTGACCGCATGGCCCGGCATCCGCGGGGCGCACGATCTACGAACGCGGCAGTCAGGGCCGACCCGCTTTATTCAGATTCATTTGGAAATGGAAGATAACCTCCCGCTGGTGCAAGCCCACGTGATTGCAGACCAGGTGGAGCAGGCGATTCTGCGCCGTTTCCCGGGTTCCGATGTCATTATCCATCAGGATCCCAGTTCTGTGGTGCCGGCGGCGCAGCAGGGCTTTTTTGAGCGTTAGGTTATAGTCTGTAAACTCGATGTAAAAATGTGGGTCAGCTCGGCATTTTTTGTATAAATTACCGCCGTTTGGTCTGACCTGAATCAATTCAGCTTGAGGCGTTTGATATACTATTGTCATTAGCGTCGTGCACTCCTGGTGAGGGAGCGCTTCAGGCAACAGAATTATTTTTTGCTTCCTAAGTTCAGAGGTAGTCATGATTAAGAAAATCGGTGTGTTGACAAGTGGCGGTGATGCGCCGGGCATGAACGCAGCAATTCGTGGCGTTGTGCGCGCGGCATTAACGGAAGGTCTGGAAGTTTTTGGAATCTATGACGGTTACCTCGGCTTGTACGAAGACCGTATGGTTCAGCTCGACCGTTACAGCGTTTCCGACATGATCAACCGCGGCGGCACCTTCCTGGGCTCCGCTCGCTTCCCGGAATTCCGCGAAGAACACATCCGCGCAGTGGCTATCGAAAACATGAAGAAGCGTGGCCTGGACGCGCTGGTGGTTATCGGTGGTGACGGGTCCTATATGGGGGCGATGCGCCTGACCGAGATGGGCTTCCCGTGCATCGGCCTGCCGGGCACTATCGACAACGATATCAAAGGCACTGACTACACCATCGGCTTCTTCACCGCTCTGAGCACCGTGGTGGAAGCGATTGACCGTCTGCGCGACACCTCCTCTTCGCACCAGCGTATCTCCGTGGTGGAAGTGATGGGCCGTTACTGTGGCGACCTGACTCTGGCGGCGGCGATTGCCGGCGGCTGTGAGTTCATCATGGTGCCGGAAGTGGAATATACCCGTGACGATCTGGTAGCGGAAATCAAAGCCGGCATCGCGAAAGGGAAGAAACACGCTATCGTGGCGATCACCGAGCACATGTGCGACGTTGACGAGCTGGCAAGCTACATCGAGAAAGAGACCGGCCGTGAAACCCGCGCTACCGTCCTCGGCCACATTCAGCGCGGCGGTTCCCCGGTTCCTTACGACCGTATCCTGGCTTCCCGCATGGGCGCCTATGCGATTGAGCTGCTGCTGCAGGGCCATGGCGGCCGTTGCGTCGGCATCCAGAACGAGAAGCTGGTGCACCACGACATCATCGATGCCATCGAGAACATGAAGCGTCCGTTCAAGAACGACTGGCTGGATTGCGCGAAGAAACTGTACTAAGTTACGCGCCGGATAAACAAAAGGCCTTCTCATGGAGAAGGCCTTTTTTATGGCGCAAGATTTATTCGATATCCAGCGGGTCTTCCGACAGAATCATCCCGGTGTTATCGGCATACAGATGGTCGCCGCTGAAGAAGGTTACGCCGCCGAAATTGACGCGCACGTCGCTTTCGCCGATGCCTTCGCCAGCCGCGCCGACCGGAATGGCCGCCAGCGCCTGGATGCCGATATCCAGTTCCTCAAGGTCGTCAACCTGGCGCACCGCGCCATAGACCACCAACCCTTCCCATTCATTCTGTACGGCCAGACGCGCCAGGTCAGCGTCAATTAACGCGCGTCGTACTGAGCCGCCGCCGTCGATCAGGAGAATATGACCACGGCCATTCTGCTCGAGCAGATCGTAGAGCAACCCGTTATCCTCGAAACATTTTACCGTAATGATCTGTCCACCAAACGACGACCGTCCTCCAAAGTTAGAGAACAGCGGTTCCACGACGTTGACATCTTCCTGGTAGATGTCACAAAGCTCGGAAGTATCGTATTTCATAGGCTTAACGTTCAGTTGCTGCGAGAGTTTTTAGTATATCCCGCGAATCGCATTGTTGGCAAAATCATCAATTGTTAATTGATATTTGTCAGTTAAGCCGCCAGCTTACTGGCAATAATCCCGATAACAAACAGCAGGTTGGTCAGTAAAGCCCCTTTGACCGTCTTTTCGAGCATCGGCCGCATCGCCAGCGGATCGGATTCGCGCAGGACGTAACGCGCCTGTTTGACCAGCAGCGGCGTGGCGAGAATAAACAGCCAGCCCCACGCAGAATGCAGCGCCAGCAGGTTAAACAGCGCCAGACACAGCAGGGCGCCGAGCAGCAGGCAGGCATGATAGCGGCGGGCATTGACCGGCCCCAGGCGCACGGCGAGGGTGTTCTTCCCGTTCTGCCGGTCGCTGTCGATATCACGCAGGTTATTGATGTTCAGTACGGCGGTCGCCAGCAGACCGCAGGCCGTTGCCGGCAGAAAAATGGCCGCTTCCACATTGTGGGCTTGCAGATACCAGCTGCCGAGGACGCTCAGCCAGCCGAAGAAAACGAGTACCGAAATATCACCGAGGCCAATATAACCATACGGGCGGGTGCCCACTGTGTAGGTGATGGCGGCCACAATCGACAGGCCACCCAGCGCGAGGAAACCGATGAAATCGCCGACGCTCTGCCAGGCGACGCACAGTAGCGCCAGACCAAACAGACAGATCAGCGCGACGGTGACAATCAAGGCGCGCTTCATCTGCTGGGGGGTAATCACCCCTTTCTGCATCCCGCGCAGCGGCCCGATGCGGTCCGGTTTATCGCTCCCCTTGACCGCGTCGCCGTAGTCATTGGCGAGGTTGGAAAGAATTTGCAGCAAGCCGGCGGTGATCAGCGCCAGCAGGGCGACCCAGGGATCAAAATGCCCCTGCTCCCAAGCAAGGACGGTGCCAACAATAATCGCGGCAAACGCCAGCGGTAACGTTTTAGGACGCAGGCTTTCCAGCCACGCCTGAGAACGGCTGATATCAGTCATAGTTATTTTAGCCAATAAAAATGGGGGCGATAGCCCCCATCAACAGTGATGAAAATGCATTGCACCGGATTATAGGATAAAACGGCTCAGATCTTCATCTGCCACCAGAACATCAAGGTGCTTACTCACATATTCGGCATCGATAGTGACGGTCTGGCCGTTCATCTCGCTGGCATCATAGGAGATATCTTCCACCAGGCGCTCCAGCACGGTGTGCAGACGGCGCGCGCCGATGTTCTCGGTGGTTTCGTTTACCTGCCATGCGGCCTGAGCGATACGCTTGATACCGTCTTCGGTGAATTCGATATTCACCCCTTCGGTCGCCATCAGCGCCTTGTACTGCACGGTGATGGAGGCGTTCGGTTCGGTCAGGATGCGCTCGAAGTCATGGGTGGTCAGCGCCTTCAGCTCAACGCGGATCGGCAGACGCCCCTGCAGTTCCGGGATCAGATCGGACGGGCTGGCCACCTGGAACGCGCCGGAGGCGATAAACAGGATGTGGTCGGTCTTGACCATCCCGTGCTTGGTGGAGACGGTGCAGCCTTCCACCAGCGGCAGCAGGTCGCGCTGTACGCCTTCACGGGAGACGTCCGGGCCGGAGGTGTTGCCGCCGCGCTTACAGATTTTGTCGATTTCGTCGATAAAGACGATACCGTGCTGCTCAACAGCGTCGATGGCTTCCTGCTTCAGCTCTTCCGGATTGACCAGTTTGGCCGCTTCTTCTTCAATCAGCAGCTTCATCGCGTCTTTGATTTTCAGCTTACGCGGTTTCTGCTTCTGGCCGCCGAGGTTCTGGAACATGGACTGCAGCTGGCTGGTCATCTCTTCCATGCCCGGAGGGGACATGATTTCAACGCCCATCGGCGCCGCAGCGAGATCGATTTCAATCTCTTTATCGTCCAGCTGGCCTTCACGCAGTTTCTTACGGAACGCCTGGCGCGCCGCAGACGGTTCCTGCGACGGCTCAGTCTGGCCCCAGTTGTTCTTCGCCGGTGGGATCAGCACGTCAAGCACGCGCTCTTCCGCCAGCTCTTCCGCGCGGTAACGGTTCTTATCGATGGACTGCATACGAACCATTTTGATCGCCGCATCGGTCAGATCGCGGATGATAGAGTCCACTTCTTTACCGACATAGCCCACTTCGGTGAACTTCGTCGCTTCAACTTTAATAAACGGCGCGTTGGCCAGTTTCGCCAGACGACGAGCGATTTCGGTTTTACCGACGCCGGTTGGGCCGATCATCAGAATGTTTTTCGGCGTGACTTCATGACGCAGCTCTTCGTTAAGCTGCATCCGGCGCCAGCGGTTACGCAGGGCGATAGCAACAGAACGCTTGGCGGCGTCCTGGCCGATAATGTGTTTGTCCAGTTCGCTGACAATTTCGCGTGGGGTCATTTCAGACATGGGAGATCCTTACGCTTTAGAAGGTAATTCTTCGATGGTGTGGAAATGGTTGGTATAGATGCAGATATCACCTGCAATATCCAACGCTTTCTCGGCGATATCGCGCGCGCCCATATCGGTGTTTTCCAGCAGCGCGCGGGCCGCGGCCTGGGCGTAAGGACCGCCGGAGCCGATAGCAATCAAATCGTTTTCCGGCTGTACCACGTCACCGTTACCGGTGATGATAAGCGACGCGTTTTCGTCCGCGACGGCCAGCAGCGCTTCCAGCTTGCGCAACATCCGATCGGTTCGCCAGTCTTTAGCCAGCTCAACGGCGGCCTTCACCAGATGGCCCTGGTGCATTTCCAGTTTGCGTTCAAACAGTTCGAACAGCGTGAAGGCATCGGCGGTGCCGCCAGCGAAACCGGCAATCACTTTGTCGTTGTACAGACGACGCACTTTTTTCACGTTGCCCTTCATTACGGTGTTGCCCAGCGTGGCCTGGCCATCACCGGCAATAACAACATGGCCGTTACGGCGAACACTTACAATTGTAGTCACGAGCAGACCCCTTGGTTGCAAAAGCGGAACAGGGGCCCCGCGCTGTCCGCGGGGCCGAATGCAATTATAGATGGGGGGGATTTTGAGGGTTTCAACCCCTGGCGGCGAGACGAATGCAGTTCGCGTGTCCAGCCATCTTCAGGCGGGTGATCATCTCGTTGGCGCTTTCTTTGCCTTTCAGCGGGCCAATGACCACGCGGTTCCAGCCGTTGTTGGTGGTGATGTGCGAAGCAAACCCTTCGAAAGCCAGCTGAGCGCGGACGGTTTCGGCCTGCTCGGCGCCTTTAAAGGAGCCGCATTGGATCATCCAGCTACGATCGTCTTTTTTCTCGGCGGTCGTTTTCGGCGCTTCCTCCACTCGAGTCACCGGCGCGGCGGCCTGCGCGCGCGGCTGCGTAGTCGTAGTGTGCGCCGGCGTCTGCAGCAGATCCTGGTACGGCTGCTGGTTTGACGCGGTCTGCTTCGGCTGTTGCTGCTGGACCGGCTTCGGCTGCTGAACGCGCGGCGGCTGCTGCACGGTCTGCTGCTGAGTTTGCGCCCACTGTTGCTGTTGCGCCTGCTGCTGTTGCTGCGCTAAACGCTGACGCTGCAGCGTCTGCTGGCGCTGGGCCGGCGTTTGTTCGTTCCACGGCACTTCGGTCAGCTGAGTCGGCTGTTGACGCATATCGGCCTGCATCTGGGCCAGCAGCTGACGCTGTTCGTCGGTCAGTTGCTCCGGTTTCATCACTTCGCCGCCGGCGGTCGGTTCGGTCGGCGCGCGAACGCCCGGCTGGCGGCTTTCCAGCTCTTTAATATAGCGCCAGCGCTCTTCCGGTTTTGGCGGCAAGCCGTTGCCGGCGGCCTGGCGATTTTGCATCGCTTCCGCTTCTTCTTTCTTATGGTGCGTAATGAAATAGAGTCCACCGATAAAGGCCACCAGCACAGCCGCCGCGATCGCCACCATAGCCGGTGAAATTGCCGGGAGGCTGCTTTGCTTATTCCTTGAGCTTCGGGTAGTGCTCTTTTTGCGCCGCGAAGAAGCCGGTTGGCTGCGGCGTACATAATCTCGTTGTGCCACTATCGTTTCGCTGTCTTATATTCGTTCGTCAGCCCGCCATGTTACTTAAGCGGCGGGCCTTTGACCAGAAGAGCAGGCCCGAAAGCCTGATGGTTATCGTCTGATTTTTTGCGTACTGCCGCGAACAATCAGTTCGCAATCGAGCAGGCGAGAGCCGCTGTTCACGTTATGACCCTGCATTTGCTCAAGTAATAGCAGCATTCCTTCACGGCCGATATCAAAACGCGGCTGTGACACGGTGGTCAATGGCGGATCGCAAAATTCAGACAACGCGATGTTATCGAAGCCGACAATCGACAGGTCGTCCGGCACTTTCAGACCGCGGCGTTTCGCCAGCGATAAGGCGCCCAGCGCCATCACATCGCTATGGCAAAAGACCGCGGTGGGCGGTACCGGCTGCGACAGCAGCTGCTCCAGCGCATTGGCGCCAGCTTCGAAGGTAAAGTTGCCGCGAGCGATATAGTGCGGGTCAACGGTGATACCGCTGCGGCGCAGCGCCTGCACGTAACCCTGCAGGCGATAATGGCACAGCGGCATATCTTCCGGGCCGGCGATGCAGCCGATACGCTGGTGTCCCAGCTCGTGAAGATAGTTTACCGCGTTAAAAGCCGCCGTCAGGTTATCGATGTGGACGGTGGGCAGCTCCAGCTCCGGCGCGAACTCGTTCGACATGACCATCGGCGGCAAATTGCGCTGCTCTTCCACGCTGGCGTCAAACGGCAGGCGCGAGCTGAGCAGCACCATGCCGTCAATCTGCTTGGTGATGATAAGGTCGATAAAGGTTTTTTCTTTCTGATTCTGGTGGGCGCAATCGCCGATTAACACCAGATATCCGTGCTCGGCGGCAGTGACTTCAATACCGCGGATCACTTCGCTAAAAAAGGGATCGCAGATATCCGGGACGATCACGAGGATCGTCCGCGATTCGTTGCGCTTCATATTGCGTCCGAGCGACTGCGGTAAATAGCCGACTTCCAGCGCCGCCTGCTCGACCCGGTTACGGGTGGCTTGCGACACCTTATCAGGGTTCATCAACGCTCGGGACACGGTTGCCGTGGAAACGTTTGCCTTTAAGGCGACGTCTTTCATGGTGGCGGCAACCACTTGTTTTTTGGGCTTCACCTGGTTTCTCCTCGCTGAATGGCGCTGGCATTTCCCTTGCGCGCTAACTGCTGCATCATTTTTATCAGATAGTCGCGGCAGTGAGTTACAGAATTTTCATGAAAAACGTGATGCTTGTTAAATTTTTCGATCCGGCTCGCAAGAGAAGGCTTACCCTTCAATAGGATCGACATCCAGCACCCACTTCACTTTTTTCGCCTCCGGCAGCGTATTGATCAGCGCCAGCGTACCGCTGACGATATGCTGCAGGCGTACCCGCGAAGGATGCTGCAGCAATATCTGCCACCGCCAGCGGCCGCCGCGCTTCGGCGCCAGCGCCGGAACCGGACCGAGCACCCATAGCTTGTCGTCGGCCAGCGGACTGGCCTGCAGCAGATTGCGCAGCTGTTGTAAAAACAGCGGCGCCTGCTGGTTGTTATGGTCTTCCGCACGAATCAGCACATGGCTGGTCCACGGCGGTAGCTGCATTGTCTGCCGCTCTGCCAGCGCCTGTTCGGCGAAGGCGTCGTAGCCTTTATACAGCAGGGTCTGCAGCAGAGGGTGTTCAGGATGGTGGGTTTGCAGGATCACTTCGCCCTGTTTTCCTGCCCGTCCCGCTCGCCCGGAGACCTGGGTATAGAGCTGAGCGAAACGCTCGGCGGAGCGGAAATCCGCGGAAAACAGCGCCCCGTCGACGTCCAGCAGGGAGACGAGGGTGACGTCCGGGAAGTGGTGGCCTTTGGCCAGCATCTGGGTGCCAATTAAAATACGCGCCCCGCCGCGATGGACGGCGGCGAGATGCTCCTCCAGCGCCCCTTTGCGGCTGGTGGTATCGCGGTCGATACGCGAGATAGGCACGTCAGGGAACAGCGGCGCCAGGGCCTGCTCCAGCTGTTCGGTGCCGATACCCACCGGCACCAGGTGCGTGGAGCCGCAGGAGGGACATTGGCGCGGGATAGGGCGCTGACTGTCGCAATGGTGGCAGCGCAGATGGTGCTGCGCCTGGTGCAACGTGTAGTAGCTGTCGCAGCGCGGACATTCCGCTATCCAACCGCAGTCGTGGCACAGCAGCGCTGGCGCAAAGCCGCGGCGGTTAAGAAACAGGATCACCTGGTTATCCGCCTGCAGATGCTGGCGCATACGGTTAATCAGCGCGGGAGACAGACCCGCCTGCAGCGGTTGCCCTTTGAGATCGAGCACGTGCTGCTGGGCAGGGCGCGCATTGCCCGCGCGTTTGCTTAAGGTTAACTGGCGGTATTTGCCCTGGCGGACGTTATGCAGGGTCTCCAGCGCCGGCGTCGCCGAGCCGAGAATAATCGGGATCTGTTCGCTGTGGGCGCGCCATACCGCCAGGTCGCGGGCATGGTAGCGCCAGCCCTCCTGCTGCTTGTAGGAGCTGTCATGCTCTTCGTCGATAACGATGACGCCGAGGTCTTTAAACGGGGTAAACAGCGAGGAGCGGGTGCCGATCACAATGGCCGCTTCGCCGTTTTTCGCCTTCAGCCAGGCCGAAAGACGTTCGCTGTCATTGAGTCCGGAGTGCAGCACTTCCACCGGCGCGTTAAAGCGCTGGCGGAAACGGGCGATGGTCTGCGGCGTCAGACCGATCTCCGGCACCATCACCAGCGCCTGGCGCCCCTGCGCCAGCACATTCTCCAGCACGCTCAAATAGACTTCCGTTTTCCCTGAGCCGGTAATACCCGCCAGCAGCCAGGCGGAGAAGCGATCGGCGGCGCTGTGGATCGCCCCGACGGCGGTGGCTTGCTCGGTATTAAGACGCAGGCGTTCGCCGGCAACCGAATACGCGCTGCGCCAGTCGGTGAGGGCGGGCGCTTCGCAGGCCAGCTCCGCCAGCCCTTTGCCGCGCAGCGCCTGCAGCGCCGCTTCATTAAATTCCAGTTCGCCAACCTGATGACGCCAGATTTTTCCCTGGCGCAGCGCCGCCAGCGCCTGCTGCTGCTTCGGCGAGCGTTTCAGACCGTTAAGGTCGACGGCCTGCCCCTGCTCGGTGGCGAACCAGTACCACAGCGGCGTCGCGCTGGCGGGTTTGCCCTGGCGCAGCAGAATGGGCAGCGCATGGAACAGCACATCGCCAATCGGATGATGGTAATACTCAGCCGCCCACATCAGCAGCCGCCAGATGGTACCGGAGAAGACCGGTTCGTCGTCCAGCGCTTCCGCGACCGGTTTTAGCTCGTCCAGCTGCAGCTCGCTGCGTTCGCTGACCGCCGCGACAATACCGATCCGCTCCTGTTTGCCGAACGGCACCCGCACCCGACAGCCCGCTTTGACCGCCATGCCTTCAGGCAGCAGATAGTCAAAAGTGCGCGGTAGCGGAACGGGTAGGGCAACGTGGGCGACGGGCATGTCATCTTCCTGACTTGAAATCTGGCGGGATAGTATACACATTACGATAAGGCGGCGCGGATCAGTTTGCATATGCTGGTCAAATTCTGTATGATTCGCCGCCTTTGATGCGCTTTATATCGCATTGAAGATTGACCATTACCGCGTGCTTCACGCTGTCAACAGCGTAGAGGGCGACGGGAAATTACTAATATCGCGTGGTGTCTGGCGTTAGGGCTGGAAGAGCGACGCGGCCTTAACTGAGGTTCTCCCATGAAAAAAGGTATTCACCCAAATTACGACGAAATTACTGCTACCTGTTCTTGCGGTAATGTCATGAAAATCCGCTCCACCGTAGGTCACGACCTGAACCTCGACGTGTGCGGCAAATGCCACCCGTTCTTCACCGGCAAACAGCGTGATGTTGCTACCGGTGGCCGTGTTGACCGCTTCAACAAGCGCTTCAGCATCCCGGGCAGCAAGTAAGTTGCCAGAAGAAGCCGCCTCAGGGCGGCTTTTTTGTGTCTCTCGCCTGCCTGGGCGGGAAAGAAAAAGGGCGGAAGCGTGCTTCCGCCCTTTTTATCGTCTCAGTATTCCCACGTATCCGGGTCGATACCCAGTTCACGCATAATCGCTTTCGCCGCTTCCGGGATCTCATCGCTGCGCTCTTTACGCAGGTCTTCATCGTTAGGCAACGGTTGTCCGGTAAAGGCATGCAGGAACGCTTCGCACAGCAGTTCGCTGTTGGTCGCGTGACGCAGGTTATTCACCTGACGACGCGTGCGTTCATCGGTGAGGATTTTTAACACCTTCAGAGGAATGGAAACCGTAATTTTCTTTACTTGCTCACTCTTCTTACCGTGCTCAGCGTATGGGCTGATATATTCGCCGCTCCATTCAGCCATGAGATACCTTAATCCTCTGTTTATTAGTGAAGGGCCAGAATATTCCGCCCGGGCTATAATCGCGCGTAGTTTACCGTATGCGCGGGCTTTCTGACATGAGATAAGCCGCCGCCGACGTGCGCTAATGCATATAATTTTAACGGCTATTTGCACTTTGCTCAATCTATACGCAAAGAAGTTTAGATGTCCAGATGTATTGACGTCTATTGTGACAATGTTTACTCTGGAGCCTGACTTTTCACCGATTCAGCCCAGGAACTTCCCAACATGACGCGTAAACAGGCCACCATCGCAGTGCGTAGCGGTTTAAATGACGACGAGCAGTACGGTTGCGTTGTCCCGCCGATCCACCTCTCCAGTACCTATAACTTCACCGACTTTAATGAACCTCGCGCTCACGACTATTCCCGCCGCGGCAACCCGACGCGTGATGTGGTGCAGCGCGCTTTAGCGGAGCTGGAGGGCGGCGCTGGCGCGGTGCTGACCAATACCGGTATGTCGGCGATCCTGCTGGTGACGACGGTGTTCCTTAAGCCTGGCGATCTGCTGGTGGCGCCGCACGACTGCTACGGCGGCAGCTACCGTCTGTTCGATAGCCTGGCGAAGCGCGGCTGCTATCGCGTTCAGTTCGTCGATCAAAACGATGAGCAGGCGCTGCGGGCGGCGCTGGCGGAAAAACCGAAGCTGGTGCTGGTCGAAAGCCCAAGTAATCCATTGCTGCGGGTGGTGGATATTGCGAAAATCTGTGGTCTGGCGCGCGAAGCCGGGGCGATCAGCGTGGTCGATAACACCTTCCTGAGTCCGGCGCTGCAAAACCCGCTGGCGCTGGGCGCCGATCTGGTGTTGCACTCCTGTACTAAATACCTTAATGGCCACTCTGATGTGGTGGCCGGGGTGGTGATTGCCAACGATCCGGCGACTGTCACCGAACTGGCATGGTGGGCGAATAACATTGGCGTCACCGGCAGCGCCTTCGACAGCTATCTGCTGTTGCGCGGGCTGCGGACGCTTTCTCCACGCATGGAAGTGGCGCAACGTAATGCCCTGGCGATCGTCGAGTATCTGAAAACCCAGCCGCTGGTGAAAAAGCTGTATCATCCGTCGCTGCCGGAAAACCAGGGGCATGAAATTGCGGCGCGTCAGCAAAAAGGTTTTGGCGCAATGTTAAGCTTCGAGCTGGACGGTGACGAGCAGACGCTGCGCCGCTTCCTGAGCGGGCTGTCGCTGTTTACACTGGCGGAATCGCTGGGGGGCGTTGAAAGCCTGATTTCCCATGCGGCAACGATGACGCATGCCGGCATGGCGCCTGAAGCGCGTGCCGCCGCCGGAATTTCAGAAACGCTCCTGCGTATTTCGACCGGTATCGAAGATGGTGAAGATTTAATTGCCGACCTGGAAAATGGCTTCCGGGCAGCAAACGAGGAATAAAGATGAGTGTGATTGCGCAGGCAGGGGCGAAGGGTCGTCAGCTGCACAAATTTGGTGGGAGTAGTTTAGCGGATGCGAAATGTTACCTGCGCGTCGCGGGGATCATGAAGGAGTATTCGCAGGCGGGGGACATGATGGTCGTCTCCGCCGCTGGCAGCACCACCAACCAGCTGATCAGCTGGCTTAAGCTTAGCCAGAGCGATCGCCTTGCTGCGCATCAGGTTCAGCAGTCGCTTCGCCGCTATCACACCGAGCTGATTAGCGGTCTGGTGGAGCCTGCGGCGGCGGATACGTTGATCGCCGCCTTTATCCACGACCTTGAGCGTCTGGCTGGTCTGCTGGACGGCGGGGTTTCCGAAGCGGTCTATGCGGAAGTGGTCGGCCATGGGGAAGTGTGGTCCGCGCGCCTGATGGCGGCGGTTCTCAACCAGCTGGGAATGGAAGCCGCCTGGCTGGACGCGCGCGCGTTCCTGCGCGCGGAACGCGCCGCGCAGCCGCAGGTGGATGAAGGATTATCCTATCCACTGCTGCAGCAGCTGATGGCGCAGCATCCTAACAAGCGTCTGGTGGTGACCGGCTTTATCTCCCGCAACCAGGCCGGTGAAACCGTCCTGCTGGGCCGTAACGGGTCTGACTACTCTGCCACCCAGATCGGCGCGCTGGCGGGCGCTTCCCGCGTCACTATCTGGAGCGACGTCGCCGGGGTGTACAGCGCGGATCCGCGCAAGGTGAAAGACGCCTGTCTGCTGCCGCTGCTGCGTCTGGACGAAGCCAGCGAGCTGGCGCGTCTGGCCGCGCCGGTGCTCCATGCCCGCACGCTACAGCCGGTTTCCGCCAGCGATATCGATCTGCAGTTACGCTGCAGCTATACGCCGGAACAGGGTTCCACGCGCATTGAGCGCGTGCTGGCCTCCGGTACTGGCGCCCGGATTGTCACCAGCCATGACGATGTCTGCCTGGTGGAGTTCCAGGTGCCGGCCGGTCACGATTTCAAACTGGCGCATAAAGAGCTGGACGCCCTGCTCAAACGCGCCCAGCTGCGCCCGTTAGCCGTTGGCGTCCATGCCGACCGCAAACTGCTGCAGTTCTGCTATACCTCCGAGGTGGCCGACAGCGCGCTGAAGCTGCTCGATGAGGCAGGTCTGCCGGGCGAGCTGCGTCTGCGTCAGAAGCTGGCGCTGGTGGCGATGGTGGGCGCGGGCGTCACCCGCAACCCACTGCACTGCCACCGTTTCTGGCAGCAGCTGAAAGGGCAGCCGGTAGAGTTCACCTGGCAGTCGGAAGAGGGGATCAGCCTGGTGGCCGTCCTGCGCGCCGGGCCGACGGAAAGCCTGATCCAGGGGCTGCACCAGTCCTTGTTTCGTGCCGAAAAGCGTATCGGCCTGATGCTGTTCGGCAAAGGGAACATCGGTTCCCGCTGGCTGGAGCTGTTCGCCCGTGAACAAACCACGCTCTCGGCGCGCACCGGCTTTGAGTTTGTTCTCGCCGGCGTGGTCGACAGTAAACGCAGTCTGCTGAACTACGACGGGCTGGACGCCAGCCGGGCGCTGGCTTTCTTCAACGATGAAGCGGTGGAGCAGGACGAAGAGTCGCTGTTCCTGTGGATGCGCGCGCACCCGTATGATGATTTAGTGGTGCTGGACGTCACCGCCAGCGAGCAGCTGGCAGACCAGTATCTTGATTTCGCCAGCCATGGCTTCCACGTGATCAGCGCCAACAAGCTGGCGGGGGCCAGCAGCAGCGATAAGTATCGCCAGATCCACGACGCGTTTGAGAAGACAGGGCGCCACTGGCTGTATAACGCCACCGTGGGCGCCGGCTTGCCGGTGAACCATACGGTGCGCGACCTGATCGACAGCGGCGATACCATCCTCGGCCTGAGCGGTATCTTCTCGGGAACGCTCTCCTGGCTGTTCCTGCAGTTTGATGGCACCGTGCCGTTCACCGACCTGGTGGATCAGGCGTGGCAGCAGGGTCTGACCGAGCCGGATCCGCGCGTCGATCTGTCCGGTAAAGATGTGATGCGCAAGCTGGTGATCCTCGCGCGGGAAGCGGGTTACGACATCGAGCCGGATCAGGTGCGCGTGGAATCACTGGTCCCGGCGCACTGTGAAGAGGGTTCGGTCGATCACTTCTTTGAGAATGGCGAAGAGCTGAACGAGCAGATGCTGCAGCGCCTGGAGGCGGCCCGCGAGATGGGGCTGGTGCTCCGCTACGTGGCGCGTTTTGATGCCAACGGCAAAGCACGCGTCGGCGTGGAGGCGGTACGCGAAGAGCACCCGCTGGCGGCGCTGCTGCCGTGCGATAACGTGTTCGCTATCGAAAGCCGCTGGTATCGCGATAATCCGCTGGTGATCCGCGGGCCCGGCGCCGGGCGCGATGTGACCGCCGGGGCGATCCAGTCGGATATTAACCGTCTGGCGCAGCTGCTGTAGTCCCGGGAAAAAGACCAGGCGCGGCCTGGTCTTTTTTGTTAGTGCGCCGCAAAAACTGCTTTAGCGGCAAACAGGCCGTTTAGCGCCGCCGGGAATCCGGCGTAGACCGCCATCTGCATGATCACTTCCGTAATTTCCTCTTGCGTCAGACCGACATTTAATCCCGCGGCAATATGCACTTTCAGCTGCGGCTCGGCGTTACCCAGCGCGGTGAGCGCGGCGATGGTGGCGATTTCCCGGCTACGCAAATCAAGCCCTGGCCGGGCGTAAATATCGCCGAAGGGGAACTCAATCAGATAGCGGGCGAAGTCGGGGGCGATATCCCGCAGGCTGTTGACGACGGCCTCCCCGCCGCTACCGTCCACGCGCTGAAGCATTTCCTGACCGGTGGTATAACGTTCGCTGGACATCGTTTTTTCCTCTCTGTGATGATGCGTTGAGAGGAAGGGTAGGGAAGTTTACCGGACTTGAGTAATACCCTTTTCGTGATACCTTTTCAGTATGACAACTTCGCGATTACATTCTCTCGATATCCGCCTGCTGCGTGCCTTTGCCGTGGTAGCTGAGGAAAATAACATCAGCCGGGCGGCGCAGCGGTTATTTATCTCGCAGCCGCCGCTGAGTCGCCATATGCGCTATCTGGAAGCGCAGCTGGGGGTGACGCTGTTTCAGCGCCATAGCAAAGGCCTGATCCTTACCGACGCGGGCAGAGAGGTGCTGGCGATCATTCGGCCCATGCTGGCGCTCCAGGAACGCACGCTGGCGGCATTGAGTGAGCTCTCCGTTCACTCGCCGCCGTCTCTGCGTCTGGGCGTAACCACCGCCTTCGAACAAGGCATTTTCGCTGCTGTTGAATCTGCGCTGAGCGAACATACCCGCGGGTTGCATATCACCCGCCACGCCTCACCGGCGCTGGCGCAGCAGGTGCGCAAAGGCAAACTCGATGCGGCGCTGGTCGCGCTGCCGCTCAATACTGAAGGGCTGCACCTGCATCCATTGCCGTATCAGGAGCCGCTCATCGCGGCAGTGCCAGCCTCCTGGCCGGAAGCCGTCATACCAGCGTTAACGCTAAGCGCGCTCAATCATCGGCCGCTGTTCTGGTTTAAACGCGAGCGTAACCCCGATTTCTTTGACTACACGCGGCGCATTTTCGACCGGGCTGGCTATACCCCCGCTTATGTGGAAGAGCCTGCCGAACATGATGTGCTGCTGGCGCGAATCGCGCGTGGGGAAGGCATGATCCTCCTGCCGGCGTCCTTTTCCGCGATCCAGCGTCAGGGGGTAGTGTTCTGTCCTGTCGCTGAAGGCGACAGCATGCCGTTAAGCCTTGGGGTGATCTATGCGCCTCACCAGGCAGGAGCCGTGCAGCAATGGCTCTCACTGCTGGATGATCACCTGACGACTTGCTCGTCCCATGCTGAATATCGTTCTACCCCATGTTGACCGCAGAGCGGGCTCTTTCGGCTGGCAAAGCGCCGGTAGATGAAGTTTTTTCATGTTGGCAGCCTTTTCCTCACTCTTTACGCAGATTTTTCTATTGACGCCCGGGCGCTTTTCCGTCATTTTTACATCTGGACGTCTAAACGTATAGAAGTTCGCAACACAACAGCCATTACATGCGATTGATGAGGTAAGGTATGAGCTTTTTTCACGCCAATCAGCGGGAAGCCCTGAATCAGAGCCTGGCGGAAGTCCAGGGCCAGATTAATGTGTCCTTTGAATTCTTTCCGCCGCGCACCAGTGAAATGGAGCAAACCCTGTGGAAATCCATCGATCGCCTGAGCAGTCTGAAACCGAAGTTTGTCTCGGTGACCTATGGCGCGAACTCCGGCGAGCGCGATCGCACCCACAGCATCATCAAAGGTATTAAAGAGCGAACCGGTCTGGAAGCGGCGCCGCACCTGACCTGTATCGATGCTACTCGCGATGAGCTGCGCACTATCGCCCAGGATTACTGGAACAACGGCATCCGCCATATCGTCGCTCTGCGCGGCGACCTGCCGCCGGGCAGCGGTAAACCGGAGATGTACGCCGCCGATCTGGTCACTCTGCTGAAAGAGGTGGGAGATTTTGATATCTCCGTCGCCGCGTATCCGGAAGTGCATCCGGAAGCGAAAAGCGCGCAGGCGGATTTGCTCAACCTGAAACGCAAAGTCGAGGCAGGCGCCAACCGCGCGATCACCCAGTTCTTCTTCGATGTGGAAAGCTACCTGCGTTTTCGCGATCGCTGCGTCTCGGCGGGCATCGACGTGGAAATTATTCCGGGTATCCTGCCGGTTTCCAACTTTAAACAGGCGAAAAAGTTTGCGGATATGACCAACGTTCGTATCCCGGTGTGGATGTCGAAAATGTTCGAAGGGCTGGATAATGACGCCGAAACCCGTCAGCTGGTGGGGGCGAATATCGCCATGGACATGGTGAAGATCTTAAGTCGGGAAGGGGTAAAAGATTTCCACTTCTACACCCTTAACCGCGCCGAAATGAGCTACGCCATCTGTCATACGCTGGGCGTGCGTCCGGCCTGAGTGTTTGCCGTTTCCGCCGTCAGTGGGCGACGCGTCCGGCTGATAAACATAAAAAAACACCCGGCTGACGCCGGGTGTTTTGTTTTGCTCTGGATTATTCCCATTCCTGCAGGAAGCGCTGGCCATATTGGTCGGCGACCAGCAGCGCGGCGTAGACCTGGTCGGCGTCGACGCCGCCCGGCATATTGTGGATGGTTTCTCCTTCAGCGCAGGCGGCTTCCGCCACCAGGCGCATTTTGGTCGGGATGTCGCCTTTGATATCCAACTGCGCCAGCGTGATCGGCAGCCCAACGCTGTGACACAGCGCGGCGACAGTCTCGATCTCTTCCACCGGCGCGTTTTCCAGCACCAACTGCGTCAGGGTGCCGAACGCCACTTTTTCACCGTGATAATAGTGGTGAGCGTCAGGGATGGCCGTCATGCCGTTATGAATCGCGTGGGCTGCCGCCAGGCCACCGCTTTCAAAACCGACGCCGCTCAGATAGGTGTTGGCTTCCACCACCCGCTCCAGCGCCGGAGTGACCACGTGCTGTTCGGCGGCCAGCATCGCTTTTTCACCCTCTTCGAGTAAGGTGTTGTAGCACAGCTCGGCCAGCGCCAGCGCCGCCTGGGTGCATTTTCCGCCCGCCATGGTGGTGGCGCCGCTGCGTGAGCAGGCGCGGGCTTCGAACCAGGTGGCCAGCGCATCGCCAATCCCGGCGGCCAGCAGGCGAGCCGGCGCGCCAGCAACGATCTGCGTATCGACAATGACCATGTTAGGGTTGTGCGGCAGCATCAGATAGCTGTCGAACTCGCCTTCGTCGGTGTAAATCACCGACAGTGCGCTGCACGGCGCATCGGTGGAGGCGATGGTGGGGGCGATCGCCACCGGCACCTTCATAAAATGGGCCAGCGCTTTCGCGGTATCCAGGGTTTTACCACCGCCGATCCCCAGCACGGCGGTGCATTTCGCACTGCCGGCGATATCGCGCAGGCGATTGATTTCATTATGCGAACATTCACCGCCAAACGGCGCGATTTCCGCCGCCAGGCCGGCGTCAGCCAGGCTTTTGCGTAGCATCTCTTCCGCGAATCCCAGCACGAATTTATCGCCAACGACCAGCCAGCGTTCGGCCAGCGGTTTCAGGTAGTCGCCAAGGCGCTTGATGGCGCCTGCGCCCTGGATGTATTTGCCTGGTGATTGAATAATGCGATCCATTTCGATTCCTCCTCGATGACCGTGATGCCGCCCGCAGGCGGCGCGCGGGTCCGGTTACAGGTTCAGCGTGCCAAAGGCGTTATTCCAGTCCTGTTCAAACTTCTCTATGGCTGACTCTACCGCAGGGGTGCCGAGCATTTGTTGCGCTACATCTAGTGGAAGGGTGATTGCTTCGCAGCCAGCCAGCAGGCAATCCAGTGCCTGACGGGGCGTTTTGAAGCTTGCCGCCAGCACTTTGCTTTCGGGCGCATGCATTTCCAGCAGGGATTGCAGTTCCTGCACCATGCGGATGCCGTCTCCGCCCTGAGCGTCGACGCGGTTAACGTAAGGCGCGACGTACTTTGCGCCGGCCAGTGCGGCCAGCAGACCCTGTGAAGCGCTGTAGACGGCGGTGCCAAGGGTCGGGATGCCTTCTTTCTTCAGCATCTTGATAGCGGCGAGGCCTTCGGCGGTGACCGGGATTTTGACCACGATGCCCGGCACGGCGTTGCTCAGGCGTTTGGCTTCTGCCACCATGCCCTGCGCATCGCGGCTCATGGTCTGCGCGAACAGAATCCCTTCCGGGCCAACGGCTTTTTGCAGGCGCGGCAGTACATCCCACACCGGGGTTTTACCGGCGGCGATAATGCTCGGGTTGGTGGTCACCCCGGCCAGCGGGTAGATGCGGGCCAGGCGTTCCACTTCGGCGACGTTGGCGGTATCCAGATAGAGTTCCATAGCGTTTTCCTCAATGCTTAATTCGGTGCTGTCGTTGAGGTAAGCATACGGCTTTCGTTCGAAGGATCGCCAGATGACAAATTTGCCAAAAACTGGATAAATGTACGCATCGTGATTAAGGATGATTTAGATCACATTTATCGATGCTGGCTGGGATGGCAGGAAACTATAGCGCGCACAAAAGTCAGGTTTAACACACAAAAATCTAGTTCTTTGCCGCCGACGATTTTTCCGTCAGCTGGCTATGGTACTGGCGGCGGTATTCAGACGGCGAGCGTTCCGTGGTTTTGCGGAACAGGCGGCAGAAGTAGTTGCTGTCGGCGAAGCCGCAGGCGTGGGCGATGTCTTTCACTTTCATATCGTGGCCCTTCAGCAGCATACGGGCCTGTTCGAGACGAATGTGGTTTAGATATTCATTGAAGCCCATTGGCCCACATTTCTGGAACAGATGGGAAAGATAGTTGGGAGAGAGATAGAACGCCTGGGCGACCGATTCCCGGCTCAGCGACTCCGCGTAATGGACCTCGATGTACTGACGGATTGCCTCGAACAACGCCTGGCTGCGCGAGGAGGTTTGCGCCTGGCTGCCGAGAAGATCATGGCAGTGGCTGAGCAGGCTGATGACGATGCTGCGGGCGGTTTGCTGCTCCTGCGGCTGCATCCGGATCTCGTTGAGGGCCTGCAGCAGGAAGGAACCGACGCGCGGCCCGCGACGCAGCGCCTGTAGCTTTTCAACAACGGCGATCGTCTTGCCATTCCAACGCTGCAGCGAGCACTCCAGCTGCTGCTTAGCGAACAGGATGCTTAACAGCAGGCAGGGCGCCTGCCACTGTGGGCAGTTCCAGCTATCGCCAGGAATATAGAGCACGTCATGGGCCTCCAGGAGCGGGGCGTTATCGCCGAGCGCCTGGTCGCGCAGCTGCCCATCGAGGAGGATATTCAGACGGGGAAAATCAACCTGCACCACCGGTTCAGCAGGCGAGCGCGTCTCGCCGGCGAAATAAACCCGTCCGAGGCTGGTCTGCTTTTTTAGCAATGCATCAATAAGTTGATTGATATCGTTGTCCATCATTGTTCCGCCCCGCGCATCACCCTTTTCATCATACCGGACATTATTCCAGCGGTAAAAGCGCCAGCCTGTCGCTATTGCTTCTCAGTTACGATATGTTATATCGTAACAATTTGTCACCATTGATAACAAACTCAGGAGAGAGTAATGACCAGAAAGATCCCCCTGCTGGCCTTGGTACTCGGCATGGCGCTAGCCAGCGCCCAGGCGTTCGCCCACGGCAACCATAGCCATGGGCCGGCGCTAACCGAAGTGGAGCGTCAGGCCAGCGAAGGCATTTTTGCGGATAAAGATGTGCAGGACCGCGCGCTGAGCGACTGGGAGGGCGTCTGGCAGTCAGTGAACCCGTATCTGCTCAACGGCGATCTCGATCCGGTGCTGGAGCAGAAGGCGAAAAAGCCCGGCGGCAAGAGCGTGGAGGAGTATCGCGCCTATTATAAGAAGGGCTACGCCACCGATGTGGAACAGATTGGCATTGAAGATGACGTGATTGAGTTCCACATTGGCGAGACCGTCAACAGCTGCAAATACCGCTATTCTGGCTACAAAATCCTGCATTACGCCTCCGGTAAGAAGGGCGTACGTTATCTGTTCGAGTGCCAGCAGGGCGATGCCAGCGCGCCAAAATATGTCCAGTTCAGCGACCACATCATTGGCCCGCGTAAATCGCAGCATTTCCATATTTTCATGGGCAATGAATCACAGGAAGCGTTGCTGAAAGAGATGGATAACTGGCCGACCTATTATCCGTATGCGCTGCATAAAGAGCAGATCGTTGATGAGATGCTGCACCACTAGAACGGGTGAAAAATCCCCCGGCCGGGCGGCCGGGGGAAAGACAGCGATTAGCCGGTGTTACGCATACCGGCGGCGACGCCGGCGATGGTGACCATCAGCGCTTGTTCAACGCGCGGATCCGGGTCTTTGCCCTCTTCTTCAGCCTGGCGCGAACGGTGCAGCAGTTCCGCCTGCAGGACGTTCAGCGGGTCGGTATAGATATTACGCAGCTGGATAGACTCGGCGATCCACGGCAGGTCAGCCATCAGATGAGAGTCGTTGGCGATGGCCAGCACGACGTTGATATCGGCAGCCAGCAGCTTGCGCAGCTCGGTACCCAACGCCCACAGCTCTGGTTTCACCAGGCGCTGATCGTAGTACTCCGCCAGCCACAGGTCGGCCTTCGAGTAAACCATCTCCAGCATGCCGAGACGGGTGGAGAAGAACGGCCAGTCGCGACACATCGCTTCCAGTTCACTCTGTTTTCCGCCTTCAACCACTTTCTGCAGCGCAGCGCCAGCGCCCAGCCAGGCTGGAAGCATCAGGCGGTTCTGGGTCCAGGCGAAGATCCACGGAATGGCGCGTAGCGACTCGACGCCGCCGGTCGGACGACGTTTTGCCGGACGCGAACCCAGCGGCAGTTTGCCCAGCTCCTGCTCCGGAGTGGCGGAGCGGAAATAAGGCACGAAATCTTTGTTTTCACGCACGTAGCCGCGATACATCTTGCACGACACGTCGGACAGCTCGGCCATGATGTCGCGCCACTGCGGTTTTGGTTCCGGCGGCGGCAGCAGGTTGGCTTCGAGGATCGCGCTGGTATAGAGCGACAGGCTGCTGATGGTGACTTCCGGCAGGCCGTACTTAAAGCGGATCATCTCACCCTGCTCGGTAACGCGCAGGCCGCCCTTCAGGCTTCCCGGCGGCTGTGAGAGGAGCGCGGCGTGGGCCGGCGCGCCGCCGCGGCCAATGGAGCCGCCGCGACCGTGGAACAGCGTCAGTTCGATCCCGGCTTTCTCACAGGTTTTGATCAACGCGTCCTGCGCCTGGTACTGCGCCCAGGAGGCGGCCATCACGCCTGCGTCTTTCGCGGAATCAGAGTAGCCGATCATGACCATCTGTTTGCCCTGGATAAAGCCGCGGTACCAGTCGATATTCAGCAGCTGGGTCATGACGTCGTTGGCGTTGTTCAGGTCATCCAGCGTTTCGAACAGCGGGGCCACCGGCAGGGCAAAGCCAATCCCGGCCTCCTTCAGCAGCAGATGAACCGCCAGCACGTCGGACGGCGTTTTGGCCATCGAGATCACGTAGGCGGCGATCGATCCGCGCGGCGCCTCGGCGATCACTCTACAGGTGTCGAGAACTTCGCGGGTCTCTTCGCTTGGCTCCCACTGGCGCGGCAGCAGCGGACGTTTGGAATTCAGTTCGCGGATCAGGAAAGCCTGTTTGTCGGCTTCTGACCAGCTTTCGTAATCGCCGATCCCGAGGTAACGGGTCATTTCGCCCAGCGCTTCGGTGTGGCGGGTGCTTTCCTGACGGATATCAATACGCACCAGCGGTACGCCGAAAGACTTCACGCGGCGCAGGGTGTCGAGCAGCTCGCCGTTGGCGATAATGCCCATGCCGCAGGCCTGCAGCGATTTATAACAGGCGTATAGCGGCTCCCACAGCTGCTCGTTCTGAGTGATCAGTCCCGCCGGTTTCGGCAGCTTCTGACCTTTCAGACGCGCTTCCAGCCAGGCCTGGGTTTCCATCAGCTGAGTACGCAGTTTTTTCATCAGGTAACGGTACGGTTCCTGAGCGCCCTCGGCGCCGGCCAGGGCGCGCAATTCGTCAGTACACTCCACCATCGACAGCTCGGAGATCAGCACCTGCACATCTTTGAGGAACAGATCGGTCGCTTTCCAGCGGCTGAGCAGCAGCACGTGGCGGGTGATATCGGCAGTCACGTTCGGGTTGCCGTCGCGGTCGCCGCCCATCCACGAAGTGAAACGCACCGGGACAAAGTCCACCGGCAGCTGATAGCCGAGGTTGGCTTCCAGCTGTTCGTTCAGCTCGCGCAGGTAGTTAGGCACCCCTTCCCACAGGCTGTTTTCCACCACCGCGAAGCCCCATTTGGCTTCATCGACCGGGGAAGGGCGGTGCTTACGAATTTCATCGGTATGCCAGGACTGGGCGATCAGCTGGCGCAGGCGGCGCATCAGCTGGTGGTGCTCGTAGTCCGCGATATCTTTGTTATCCAGCTGCTTGAGGCAGTTGTTCACTTCCACCATTTTATGGATCAGCGTCCGGCGGGTGATCTCGGTCGGGTGGGCGGTTAACACCAGCTCCAGGGACAGAGATTCCACCGCTTTTTTGATGGTGTCTTCGTTGAGATTGGGTTGGTCTTTGAGCTTTCTCAGGGTGCGCGCAATGACTTCCGGATTGCTGGCCGCTTCGCCATTCGGCGAAATGCTGTGGTACTGCTCAGCGGTGTTGGCCAGATTCAGGAACTGGCTGAAGGCACGGGCCACCGGCAGCAGTTCGTCGTTAGACAAATTCTGCAGCGTGGTCAGCAGCTCCTGGCGGTTAGCTTCGTTGCCGGCGCGTGAAGATTTGGACAACTTACGGATAGTTTCGACACGATCAAGAATATTTTCTCCCAATGCATCCTTGATGGTATCGCCCAGCACCTTGCCGAGCATACTGACATTACTACGCAATGCGGAATATTGTTCGTTCATGTTACCCCAGACACCCCATCTCATTTTATTTTGTTATATCCGCTGCGCTGGAACGTGAGCAACGGATAAGCAACCCGTCTTTTATAAAGCCACGTAAATACCCCCACGTCAATTACTGCGAAATCGCTTCAGCAAACGAGTAAATACCCGTAATTTGCGAAATTTAACTCAGGGGGCGCTGGATAAGCATCGCTTATGGAAATGTGACGATCGTCACCGTTCCGCCCCGGGAGAGCGGGGCGGAAAAAGAGGGCGATTTTAGTGCCAGCAGAAGTGGTGAACCACCTGGCTAATCAGCTCCCGCGTCGGCTTGATAAAGCGCGTCTCCAGAAACTCGTCAGGCTGATGGGCCTGATTGATCGAGCCCGGGCCGAGAACCAGCGTTGGGCACAGCGTCTGGATAAACGGCGCTTCGGTACAGTAGTTCACCACGTCGGTCTGGGCGCCAAGCAGTTTCTCAACCACCTGCACCAGCTTATGGTCCGGCGGGCACTCGTAGCCGGGGATCGGCGGATGCAGCTCCGAGACCGTCAGGCGGCCCGGCCAGCGTTCGCTGACCGGGGCCAGCGCCTCGTCCAGCAGACCATTGAGGTCGTTGAGGGTCATCCCCGGCAACGGGCGGATGTCCATATGCAGTTCACAGCAGGCGCAGATACGGTTTGAGGCATCGCCGCCATGGATGGCGCCGAGGTTGAGGGTCGGGTAAGGGACCGTGAACGCCTCGAAGTGGTAGCGCTCTTTTAGCAAATCGCGCAGCTGCATAATCCGACCGATGGCGTCGTGCATCAGCTCGATCGCGTTGACCCCGCGCGCCGGATCGCTGGAGTGGCCGGACTGGCCCTGAATACGGATCGCGTTGGACATATGTCCTTTATGGGCGCGGATCGGCTGCAGGGAGGTGGGCTCGCCGATGATGGCGCAGTCGGGGCGCAGCCGGGTGGTTTCGGCAAAATAGCGCGCGCCGGCCATGCTGGTCTCTTCGTCGGCGGTGGCCAGAATATACAGCGGTTTTTTCAGCGTGGTGACGTCGACATCGCGCAGGGCGTCGAGAATAAAGGCGAAGAAGCCTTTCATATCGGCCGTGCCGAGGCCGTAGAGCTTGTTATCGTGTTCGGTAAGGGTGAACGGATCGCGCGTCCAGCGGCCGTCATCGAACGGCACGGTATCGGTATGCCCGGCGAGAAGCAGGCCGCCGGCGCCGTGTCCGGTGCTGGCCAGCAGGTTGAATTTATGGCGCGTATCCGGCACCGGCTGTACCTCGACATTAAAGCCGAGATCGCGGAACCAGCCGGCCAGCAAATTGATTAAAGACTCATTGCTCTGATCGAGAGCCTCTTCGGTCGCGCTGATGGACGGTGTGGCGATCAACGCGCGGTAAATCTCGATAAAGGGCGGTAAATTGTTTTTCATTGTTGACACACCTTGGGTCGTGATAGTATCAATATTCATGCATTTATTGTGAATAAAAATACAATATCGTTGAGCGTAAGAAAACCCATCGAATGTAAGGAGATGCGCTTCCAATGTTAAATACGCTGATTGTGGGTGCCAGTGGTTATGCCGGCGCAGAGCTGGTGACCTATATCAATCGTCATCCGCATATGAACATAACCGCTTTGACGGTCTCCGCGCAAAGCAATGATGCGGGAAAATTAATTTCCGACCTGCATCCGCAGCTCAAAGGCATTGTCGATATGCCGCTGCAGCCGATGTCCGATATCAGCGAATTCAGCGCTGGCGTGGACGTGGTGTTTCTCGCCACCGCGCACGAAGTGAGTCACGATCTGGCGCCGCAGTTCCTTGCCGCCGGCTGCGTGGTGTTCGATCTCTCCGGTGCCTTCCGCGTTAACGATGGGGCGTTCTACGAAAAATATTATGGTTTCACTCATCAGCATCCCGACCTGCTCAAACAGGCGGTGTATGGGCTGGCGGAGTGGAGCGCGGATGCGCTTAAAGAAGCGCAGTTAATCGCGGTGCCTGGCTGCTACCCGACGGCGGCGCAGCTGTCGCTGAAGCCGCTGATTGATGCCAGTCTGCTGGATCTCAACCAGTGGCCAGTGATCAACGCCACCAGCGGGGTGAGCGGCGCGGGACGCAAAGCCGCGATCGGCAACAGCTTCTGTGAAGTCAGCCTGCAGCCATACGGCATCTTTAACCATCGTCATCAGCCGGAGATTGCCAGCCACCTCGGAGCGAAGGTGATTTTTACCCCGCATCTGGGTAATTTTAAGCGCGGCATTCTGGAAACCATTACCTGCCGCCTGAAGCCGGGCGTTGGCCATGCGCAGATCGCGGCGGTTTACCAGCAGGCTTACGCCGATAAACCGCTGGTACGTTTATATGATAAAGGCGTGCCCGCATTGAAAAGCGTCGAAGGTCTGCCATTCTGTGATATCGGTTTTGCCGTGCAGGACGACCATCTCATCGTCGTCGCGGCAGAAGATAACCTGCTGAAAGGCGCCGCAGCGCAGGCGGTGCAGTGCGCGAATATTCGTTTCGGCTTCGCTGAGACGCAGTCTCTTATTTAAGGTGTGATGATGAACCCATTAATTATCAAACTCGGCGGCGTATTACTCGATAGCGAAGAAGCGCTGGAGCGTCTGTTTACCGCGCTGGTCAATTACCGTGAAGCGCACCAGCGTCCGCTGATTATCGTCCATGGCGGCGGCTGCGTGGTGGATGAGCTGATGAAGCAGCTCAACCTGCCGGTGCAGAAGAAAAATGGTCTGCGGGTGACGCCGGCTGAGCAAATCGACATCATCACCGGCGCGCTGGCGGGAACCGCCAACAAGACGCTGCTGGCGTGGGCGAAAAAGCACGGTCTGGCCTCTGTCGGCCTGTTCCTCGGCGATGGCGATAGCGTGAAGGTGACACAGCTGGATGCTGAGCTGGGCCATGTCGGGCTGGCGCAGCCGGGCTCTCCGACGCTGATCAACACCCTGCTGGCGGGCGGTTACCTGCCGGTGGTGAGCTCTATCGGCGTGACCGACGAGGGCCAGCTGATGAACGTCAATGCTGACCAGGCGGCGACGGCGCTGGCGGCTACCTTGGGGGCGGATCTGATCCTGCTGTCTGACGTCAGCGGTATCCTCGACGGTAAAGGGCAGCGTATTGCCGAGATGACCGCCGAGAAAGCGGAGCAGCTGATCGAGCAGGGGATTATCACTGACGGCATGATTGTCAAAGTGAATGCGGCCCTCGACGCGGCGCGTGCTCTGGGCCGTCCGGTGGATATCGCCTCCTGGCGTCACGCCGAGCAGCTGCCGGCGTTGTTTAACGGCACGCCTATCGGCACACGTATTCTGGCTTAAGATTTCATGCCCGGCGGCGCGTTGTCTGCCGGGCTTACAAGACCGTAGGCCGGGGAGGCACAACGCCACCGGCGGAACTAACGAATAAAGGAAGCATGTTATGGCACTTTGGGGCGGGCGTTTTACACAGGCAGCAGATCAACGGTTCAAACAGTTCAACGACTCGTTGCGCTTCGACTATCGTCTGGCGGAGCAGGATATCGTTGGCTCTGTCGCCTGGTCGAAAGCGCTGGTAACGGTCGGCGTACTGAGTGCCGATGAACAACAGCAGCTGGAAGAAGCGCTGAACGTGCTACTGGAAGAAGTGCGCGCCAATCCGCAGCAAATCCTCGCCAGCGATGCTGAAGATATTCACAGCTGGGTGGAAGGCAAACTGATCGACAAAGTGGGTCAGTTGGGCAAGAAACTGCATACCGGCCGCAGCCGTAACGACCAGGTCGCTACCGATCTTAAACTGTGGTGCAAAGATACCGTTGTCGAACTGCTGTCGGCGAACCGCCAGCTGCAGAGCGCGCTGGTGGAGACGGCCCAGCAGAACCAGGACGCGGTGATGCCGGGGTACACCCACCTGCAGCGCGCCCAACCGGTGACGTTCGCGCACTGGTGTCTGGCCTATGTCGAAATGCTGGCGCGCGATGAAAGCCGCCTGCAGGACGCGCTGAAGCGCCTCGACGTTAGCCCGCTGGGCTGCGGCGCGCTGGCGGGGACGGCGTATGAAATCGACCGCGAGCAGCTGGCCGGCTGGCTGGGCTTTGCCTCCGCCACCCGCAACAGCCTCGACAGCGTGTCCGACCGCGACCATGTTCTGGAGCTGCTTTCCGATGCCTCTATCGGCATGGTCCATCTGTCGCGCTTTGCGGAAGATCTGATTTTCTTTAACTCCGGCGAAGCGAATTTCGTCGAGCTTTCCGACCGCGTAACCTCAGGCTCCTCGCTGATGCCGCAGAAGAAAAACCCGGACGCCCTGGAGCTTATCCGTGGCAAATGCGGCCGCGTGCAGGGCGCGCTGACCGGCATGATGATGACCCTGAAAGGGCTGCCGCTGGCCTACAACAAAGATATGCAGGAAGATAAAGAGGGACTTTTCGACGCTCTGGATACCTGGCTCGACTGCCTGCATATGGCGACCCTGGTGCTGGATGGCATCCAGGTGAAACGTCCGCGCTGTGCGGAAGCGGCGCAGCAGGGCTATGCCAACGCCACTGAGCTGGCGGATTATCTGGTGGCGAAAGGCGTACCGTTCCGCGAGGCGCACCATATTGTCGGTGAAGCGGTGGTGGAAGCCATTGCGCAAGGGAAACCGCTGGAAGCGCTGGCCCTGGCCGACCTGCAGAAATTCAGCCCGGTGATTGCGGACGATGTTTATCCGATCCTGTCGCTGCAGTCCTGCCTTGATAAACGCGCGGCAAAAGGCGGCGTCTCGCCGCAGCAGGTGGCGCAGGCTATCGACGAGGCGAAGGCCCGTCTGAGTTAATCCACAGATATCTGTCTTCCCTGACCCGGCCGAGCCCAGCGACGCCGGGTTTTTTATGCAAAAAAAAAGCGGACGCAAGGTCCGCAAAAGTTCACGTTGGCTTTAGTTGTTCGGGTAGAGAAACAGTGTGACGGGTCAGTGGTTTTCACAGGTTCACCGTCTTTATGGGCGTATTATTGAACAGAAAACTTGATAGGGATAATCGTTCGTTGCTATGCTATCTATCGCCATGGACTATCGTGGCGATGGAGGATGAATAATGAATATTCGCGATCTTGAATACCTGGTAGCGCTCGCCGAACACCGCCACTTCCGGCGGGCGGCTGACTCATGCCATGTGAGCCAACCGACGCTCAGCGGACAGATCCGCAAGCTGGAGGATGAGCTTGGCGTCATGCTGCTGGAGCGCACCAGCCGTAAGGTTCTGTTTACCCAGGCGGGGCTGTTGCTGGTGGATCAGGCGCGTACCGTGTTACGCGAAGTAAAAGTGCTCAAGGAGATGGCAAGCCAACAAGGGGAAACCATGTCCGGGCCGCTGCATATCGGCTTGATCCCGACAATTGGCCCGTACCTGCTACCGCACATCATTCCGATGCTGCATCAGACCTTCCCGAAGCTGGAAATGTATCTGCACGAAGCGCAGACCCATCAGCTGCTGGCTCAGCTCGACAGCGGTAAGCTCGACTGCGCCATCCTGGCGCTGGTCAAAGAGAGCGAGGCCTTTATCGAGGTGCCGCTGTTCGATGAGCCGATGATGCTGGCTATCTATGAAGATCATCCGTGGGCAAACCGCGACCGGGTGCCGATGTCGGATCTGGCCGGTGAAAAGCTGCTGATGCTGGAGGATGGCCACTGCCTGCGCGATCAGGCGATGGGCTTCTGCTTTGAAGCGGGGGCGGATGAGGATACCCACTTCCGCGCGACCAGCCTGGAAACGCTGCGCAATATGGTGGCGGCAGGCAGCGGTATTACCCTGCTGCCTGCGCTGGCAGTGCCGCAGGAAAGAAAACGCGATGGCGTGGTCTACCTGCCGTGCATTAAGCCAGAGCCAAGACGCACCATCGGTCTGGTTTACCGTCCGGGCTCACCGCTGCGCAGCCGCTATGAACATCTGGCTGAGGCCATCCGCGGCACGATGGATGGCCATTTCGACAAGGCGTTAAAACAGGCGGTTTAAGCCGTTCAGCGCGGCAACCCGGTACGCTTCTGCCATGGTCGGGTAGTTAAAGGTGGTGTTGACGAAGTATTCAATGGTGTTACCACCACCTTTCTGCTCCATGATCGCCTGGCCGATGTGAATGATTTCGGCTGCGCGTTCGCCAAAGCAGTGAATGCCGAGGATCTCCTTGGTTTCCCGGTGGAACAGGATCTTCAGGGTTCCCACGCTCATGCCAACGATTTGCGCCCGCGCCAGGTGTTTAAACTGAGCGCGACCCACCTCATACGGCACTTTCATCGCCGTCAGCTGCTGCTCGGTTTTCCCGACGGAGCTGATTTCCGGAATGGTGTAGATCCCGGTCGGGATATCTTCAATCAGATGCGCTGAGGCTTCGCCTTTCACCAGCGCCTGGGCGGCAATGCGTCCTTGATCGTACGCCGCGGAGGCGAGGCTCGGATAGCCGATGACATCCCCAACCGCATAGATGTGCGGAAGGGCGGTCTGGTACATGCTGTTGACCTTCAGCTGGCCGCGACTGTCGGTCTGCAGACCGATGTTTTCCAGCGCCAGAGTGTCGGTATTGCCGGTGCGGCCGTTGGCGTAGAGCAGGCAGTCCGCTTTGAGCTTTTTCCCGGATTTCAGATGCATGATGACGCCGTCATCAACGCCTTCAATCTTTTCGTACTCCTCGTTGTGGCGAATGACCACGCCGCTGTTCCAGAAGTGATAGGAGAGCGAATCTGACATCTCCTGATCGAGGAAGGCCAGCAGACGATCGCGGGTGTTGATCAGATCGACCTTCACCTCCATGCCGCGGAAGATCGACGCATATTCACAACCGATTACCCCGGCGCCGTAAATGATCACATGGCGCGGCTCATGCTGCAGGCTGAGAATCGAATCGCTGTCATAGATGCGCGGGTGGTGGAAATCGACATCCGCCGGATGATAGGGGCGAGATCCGCAGGCGATAACGAATTTCTCCGCGGTCACCGTCTCGACCGTGCCATCATGGCACTCCAGCGCCAGAGTATGCTCATCAACGAAGTGGGCATTGCCCTGCAGAATTTCACAGTGGTTGCGCTCATAGAATCCCTGGCGCATATGAGTCTGCTGGTTGATGACGCTGTCGGCATGGTTAAGGATGTCGGCGAAAGAAGAGCGAAGAAGGCGGGAGTGGTCGCTGTAGAGGGGGTTTTGGTTAAACTCGATAATACGGCTGACGGCATGGCGGAGGGCTTTCGACGGGATGGTGCCCCAGTGGGTGCAACCGCCGCCGACATTATGGTAGCGCTCGATGACGGCAACGCGTGCTCCCTGTTTCACCAGTCCCATGGCGGCGCCTTCGCCGCCAGGACCGGAACCAATCACTATTGCATCATAATCCCAAGAGTGTGACATGGCATTACTCACCTGTTTTATACATAAAATAAACACGATGATAACATTCGCTGCGCTTTAACCCAATTATCGTTGTGCTTTTTTGCGGCATAAAAGCAGAAACGGCTCGTAAACAATCATTCACAATCCAGGGCAAACCGATTAGTTTTAATCTCTGGTATAGTGCCAGCAGGGCTATTGGAAGGATTCATACATCGTGATGGGCGTAAGAGCACAACAAAAAGAAAAAACCCGCCGTTCGCTGGTGGAAGCGGCATTCAGCCAACTTAGCGCTGAGCGGAGTTTCGCCAGCCTGAGCTTGCGTGAAGTGGCGCGGGAAGCAGGGATCGCGCCGACGTCCTTTTATCGTCATTTTCGCGATGTCGATGAGTTAGGCCTGACGATGGTCGATGAGAGCGGACTGATGCTGCGCCAGCTGATGCGCCAGGCGCGCCAGCGGATTGCCAAAGGCGGCAGCGTGATCCGCACCTCGGTCTCGACCTTTATGGAGTTTATCGGTAATAACCCGAACGCTTTCCGCCTGCTGCTGCGCGAACGCTCGGGAACGTCTGCGGCGTTTCGCGCCGCCGTCGCACGCGAAATCCAGCATTTTATTGCGGAACTCGCCGACTATTTAGAACTCGAAAACCATATGCCGCGCGCCTTTACCGAAGCGCAGGCTGAAGCTATGGTCACCATCGTTTTTAGCGCTGGCGCGGAAGCGCTGGATGTCGGCCCTGAACAGCGCCGACAGCTGGAAGAACGGTTGGTACTGCAGCTCAGAATGATCTCTAAAGGCGCGTATTACTGGTATCGCCGTGAACAAGAAAAAATGTCACATCATTCCGAATAACGTGAAGGACGAGCAATGAAACACTCAGTTCAAGATAAAGGTACGCTGCTGCTGGCGCTGATTGCCGGGTTATCTATTAATGGCGCCTTTGCGGCGCTGTTCAGTTCGATAGTTCCGTTTTCCGTCTTCCCCATCTTATCCCTGCTGCTGACGGTCTACTGTCTGCATCAGCGCTATCAGAATCGCAGTATGCCCGTCGGGCTACCGGGCCTGGCCGCCGCCTTTTTTATTTTTATTCTCGGGGTGCTGTTGTACAGCACCGTCGTGCGTGCGGAGTACCCGGATATCGGCTCTAACTTCTTCCCGGCCGTTCTGTCCGTCGCGATGGTCTTCTGGATCGGCTACAAGATGCGTAACCGCAAAAATACCGCCGCCGAATAATCCGCCAGTGATAAAAAACCGGCAATATGACGTTGCCGGTTTTTTTTGGCCTATTTCCGGGTCAGCAGAACGCCGCACTCCATGTGATGGGTATACGGGAACTGGTCGAACAGCGCCAGCCGGGTAACGTTGTGCGTCTGGCTTAGCGTTTCCAGATTACGACACAGCGTTTCCGGGTTGCACGAAATGTACAGTATGCGCGGATAGGCCTGCACCATTTTCTCCGTTTCACTGTCCAGCCCGCTACGCGGCGGATCGACGAAAATAGTCTCGCACTGATAGCTTTGCAGATCGATACCCTGCAGCCGGTTGAACTCACGCACGCCGTTCATCGCCTGAGTAAACTCTTCAGCCGCCATGCGGATAATCTGCACGTTGTCGATATGGTTGGCGGCGATGTTGTACTGCGCCGCCGCCACCGACGGTTTGGCGATTTCGGTGGCCAGTACGCGATCGAAATTACGCGCCAGCGCCAGCGAGAAGTTACCGTTGCCGCAGTACAATTCCAGCAGGTCGCCGGTCGCCCCTTTGGTGACATCCAGCGCCCACTCCAGCATCTGAATGTTCATGGCCGCGTTCGGTTGGGTAAAGCTGTTTTCCACCTGACGGTAGATCATCTCCCGACCGCCAACCGGCAGGCGTTCATCTATATAATCCTGATCGAGCTCGATTTTAGTTTTGGTCGCCCGACCAATCAGATGCACATTGAGTCCCTGGGCTCGCAGGGCATCACGCAGCGCCTCCGCTTGCTCACGCCAGGCATCATCGAGCTTTTTATGATACAGCAGCGAGACGACCGCCTGGTTGCTGAGGGTGGTCAGATAGTCAATCTGAAACAGCTTATGGCGCAGCACGGGATTGTTGCGCACGCCCTCCAGCATGGCGGTCATCAGCTGATTGATGAGCGCGCTGGCGGCCGGGAAGCTGTCAACGCGAATCCGCGACCGGGTCTGCTGATCGAAAATAATATGGTACAGGTCGTCGCCATCGTGCCACAGACGGAACTCGGCGCGCATACGGTAGTGGCTGACCGGCGAACGAAACACTTCCGGAACCGGCGCGGCAAAAGGCGCCATCATGGTTTGCAAACGGACGACTTTTTCTGCCAGCTGCGCTTCGTATTGTTCGGTAGGAAGGTGTTCGGGGGTCATGATGTATCCTGAATAAAATAAGTACGCGGGGATTGTAGGGAAAGCGCCGGGGATGTCCAGCCTCGAATGCCGCGGGAAATATAATTAGCAGTCTGGACATCTATATGTTTCTGATTGTAGCATTCGCCTACCGGTCCTGTGAGTTAAAAGGGAACCCAGTGGAAATCTGGGGCTGACGCGCAGCGGTAAGGAAGGTGAGAAATGAGCGCACTCGGTGCAGACACTGCGGTTAGCCGTGGGAAGTCATTATTTCTTGAAACAACCTCCAAGCCCGAAGACCTGCCGGAATACGTCGCACTGGGTTTTATCGTCGCGAGCAACTGATAAAACCTGCGGCATCCTTTTTCTGTTTCGGATGCTTTTACAATGATTAAAAAAGCTTCGCTGATGACGGCCTTATCCGTCACGGCATTTTCCGGCTGGGCGCAGGACAGCAATTCAGACACGTTGGTGGTGACAGCAAACCGTTTTCAACAGCCGGTCAATACCGTGCTGGCGCCGACCGATATAGTGACGCGCGATGACATCGACCGCTGGCAGTCCAAAGATTTAAACGATGTCATGCGTCGTCTTCCCGGGGTCGATATTGCCCGCAACGGCGGCATGGGGCAGAGCGCTTCGCTGTATGTTCGGGGAACGGAGGCTCGCCACGTGCTGGTGCTGATCGACGGTGTGCCGATGGCGCGTCCGGGGATCTCCAATGGCGTGGATATCAGTCAGATCCCTATCTCTCTTGTACAGCGGGTGGAATACATCCGCGGCCCGCGCTCCGCGGTGTACGGCTCCGGGGCGATCGGCGGGGTGGTGAACATCATCACCATGACCGATGCTGAGCGTTCGCAGATCAACGCCGGCGCGGGAACGAATGGCTATCAGTCCTACGATGGCGCCTTTAACAAGCGGTTTGGCGATACGCTGGTTACCGCTGCCGGCGCCTATCAGACCACCAAAGGGTTTAACGTCCAGCCGAACTCCTCTTATAGCGGCGACAGCGATCGCGACGGCTACCGCAATAAAATGCTATGGGGCGGGGTACAGCATCAGTTCGATGACAACTTCTCGGGGTTCTTCCGCGGCTATGGTTATTCCGCCAATGCTGACTATGACCAGGGTAACTGGGGCTACGCAGGTGGAAACGATGAAGATCAGTCCTATACCCAATCCTGGGACACCGGTCTGCACTACCATTCCGGAATTTACTCCTCCCAGCTGATTGCGAACTATCAGCGTATTAAAGATTACAACTACAGCAGCGACGCTGGCCGCTATGCCGCGGGCACCACCCTGGATGATATGGAACAACGCTATATCCAATGGGGAAATAATGTTGTGGTGGGCCATGGCGCAGTGAGCGGTGGCGTAGACTGGAAACAGGAGAAGCTGAAATCCAGCGGAACGACCAGTACCGACGTGTATAAGCGCGATACCACCGGTCTTTATCTGACGGGCCAGCAGCAGATTGACAGCGTGACGCTGGAAGCTTCCGGCCGTGAGGATCATGACGAGCAGTTTGGCTGGCACGGTACCTGGCAGACGGCGGCAGGCTGGGAATTTATCGAGGGTTATCGGACAACGCTCTCGTACGGTACAGGATTCCTCGCCCCCTCCCTCGGACAGCAGTACGGCGCAGAACGTTTTGGCATCGCCTCTAACCCGAACCTGAAGCCAGAGGAGTCGAAGCAGTGGGAAGCGGGCCTCGAAGGATTGACGGGGCCGGTCGACTGGCGTCTCTCCGCGTATCGCTATGAGATTCAAAACCTCATCGATTACGACAACAACGCCTATTACAACGTCAAGTCTGCGACAATCAAGGGGCTGGAGTGGACGGGGAATGTCACCACAGGGCCGGTGGAGCACCATCTGACGCTGCAGTATGTTGACCCTCGCGATGATGAAACTAACAAGATCCTCTATCGCCGGGCGAAGCAGCAGGTGAAATACGAGCTGAACGGCCAGGTCTACGATCTGGGGTGGGATGTGACGTATCACTACATCGGCAAGCGCTACGATTATGATTACGACAACTCGCGTACCGTCAATATGGGTGGGTTGAGCCTCTGGGATGTCGGTTTATCGTATCCCGTCACCTCACACCTGACAGTTCGTGGTAAAATAGCCAACCTGTTCGATAAAGATTACGAGACAGTTTATGGCTACCAATCTGCAGGACGGGAATACACCTTGTCTGGCAGCTACACCTTCTGATCCACGTCCCACCGTGCTGGTGTTTGATTCCGGCGTCGGTGGGTTGTCGGTTTATAATGAGATTCGGCAGCTGCTGCCGAATCTGCATTACATCTATGCTTTCGATAACGTTGCCTTCCCCTATGGCGAGAAGAGCGAGGCGTTTATCGTTGAGCGCGTTGTGGAAATCGTCACCGCTGTCCAGCAGCGTTATCCCCTGGCGCTGGCGGTGATCGCCTGCAATACCGCCAGTACCGTCTCCCTGCCTGCTCTGCGTGAAAAGTTCGCCTTCCCCGTTGTCGGCGTGGTGCCGGCGATCAAGCCCGCCGCCCGCTTAACAGCGAACGGCATTGTCGGCCTGCTGGCGACGCGCGGCACCGTAAAGCGTCCTTATACCCGTGAGCTGATAGACCGCTTTGCCAATGAATGTCGGATTGAAATGCTGGGGTCGGCGGAGCTGGTGGAGCTGGCGGAAGCGAAGCTGCACGGCGAGCCTGTGCCGTTAGAAGAACTGCGCCGTATCCTGCGCCCGTGGCTGCGGATGCAGGAGCCGCCGGATACGGTGGTGCTGGGCTGCACCCACTTTCCTCTTTTACAGGAGGAGCTGCAGCGCGTTCTGCCCGAGGGCACGCGGCTGATCGATTCCGGCGCGGCGATTGCCCGTCGCACCGCCTGGCTGTTAGAGCATGAAGCGCCGGATGCGAAGTCCAGCGACGAGAATAAAGCATTCTGCATGGCGTTGACGGCAGAAACGGAACAACTTTTACCCGTTTTGCATCGCTATGGCTTCTCGACGCTGGAAAAATTACCGCTTTAACGGCGTTTTGCACAAAAAAGAGACGGTTGAATAATTTTTTGAAAACAGGGCTTGTCAACGTCTCAGAACTCCCTATAATGCGCCTCCACTGACACGGAACAATGGCAAGCAAGCCGCCGGGTCAGCAGGGTTTCGGCGATGAAGTTCAGCGCTGAAAACCGACAGAGAAAAGCAAAATAAGGGCTTGACTCTGAATGAGGAAAACGTATTATACGGGACCTCGCAACGGTGAGCTGAAAGCCGCGTTGCAACTGCTCTTTAACAATTTATCAGACAATCTGTGTGGGCACTCAAAGTGACATGGATTCTTAACGTCCTCGGACGAAAAATGAATACCAAGTCTCAAGAGTGAACACGT